>CAYRMX010000056.1:0-8953 GCA_964425295.1 uncultured Oscillospiraceae bacterium
ACCACCGACGCTGCCGAACGCAGCAGCGAGGAGCGGAAAACGGTGATTTTGTCCCGAGGAAGTGCATATGATGAAGCGGCGGCGTCCACCGTGGAATACCCGCAGTTTCAGGGTGCCGTGGTCGTGTGCGAGGGCGCGGACGACCCCGCGGTCAAGCTTGGTGTGGTCAATGCGGTCAGCGCGCTGACCGGTCTGAGCAGCAACCGTATCACTGTGTTAAAAATGAAATGATGGAGGAATCAGAATGAAAACATGGAAACGCAATGCAGTAATCGCCGGGGTGCTCGTGCTTGCCTGTGCGGGGATCTACCTCAACTGGCTCTATGGCGGCGGCGCGCCGGACCTGACCGAAACGCTCGATGCCGACAAGGTGCTCGGCGAAACAACACTCGTTCTGAATGACACGACCGACTCGCAGCTTCAGCCCGTTGGGCAGACGCAGAACACGACCGGCTCGTTTGCACAGATTCGTCTATCGCGTCAGATGGCGCGGGACGAAGCGGTGACGCTCTTGCAGGAGACGATCGCCTATGCCGAGGGCGAGGATACGTCCTCGACCAGTCGGGAGCTGGAAAGCATCATTTCCGACGCGCTTGCGGAGTCGCAGATCGAGAGCATGGCGATCGCCAAGGGCTTTGCCGACTGCGTTGCTTACATCAGTGATGACGGCATCTCTGTTGCCGTTGCCGAGCCGGAAGCGGGTCTGACGCAGAGCGACGTCAGCATGCTCGCCGACATCGTTATGGCGCAGACGGACTTTAAGCTGTCCGACATTCGAATTTTTGGCGTAGAATAGGGATTGTTTTTTTCACAAAATGTGATAGAATATAGGAGATCAAACGGAAAGACCCGTGAAACAGAAGGGAAGGTCATTCAAATGACGGAAAATAAGGAATACCTGACGCAGACACATGAGCACGGAAGCATCCAGATCTCCGAAGATGTAATCGCCTCCATCGCGGCGCTTGCGGTTCGCGAGGTCGAGGGTGTTTACGGTCTGAGCGCGAACGGAACGTTCGACATTACAAACATCCTCGGCAAGAAGAACCTGCGCAGCGGCATTCGCGTCCGCATTGCGGAAGATGACGCGGTGGAGATCGCCTGCAACCTTGTCGTCAAGATGGGAAGCGCCGTCATGGACGTCGCGCAGAATGTGCAGAACGCCATTTCCGACGAAGTCACCTCGATGACGGGCGTCCGCCCGGCGCAGGTGAACGTCAATGTCTGCGGCGTTGCCGCCGCAAGAACCGCCGAAAAATAAACGAACTCAGGGGTGCTGTTGCGCAGCACCCCAAATTCCGTATCAGAAGGAGAACTCTATGACGCGTTCAAATGCCCGTGAGCTTGCGGCTCATCTGATCTACGAGCTGGACCATACCGGCGAGACTCCCGACGAGGCAATCGCCCGCCGTCTGGAGCAGGAATATTATAAGGAGCTTGCCGAGGAGAGCGCGGTTTACACCGAGCGTCCGAGCAAGAAGCAGCTTTCGTACATCCGCGCCTGTGTCGAGGGTGTTGCGCAGCACGCGCAGGAGCTGGACGAGCTGATCTCCAAGTATGCGATTGGCTGGAATCTGCACCGTATCTCCCGCTTCACCAAGGCAGCTTTGCGTCTTGCCATGTATGAGATCCTCTATGTCGAGGACGTCCCGACCGGCGTCGCGATCAACGAATGTGTGGAGCTGACGCGCAGATATGAGGACGAGGAAACGGTTGCGTTTGTCAACGGCATTCTCGGTTCGTTTGCCCGCGGGATGGTGGAGCAATGACCGTCGTCGCCTTTGACACCAGCAACTATACGACCTCGGTCGCCTGCTTCGACGGTGAGCACGGGGTCAATCGTTCGCGCCTTCTGGACGTGGCGGAGGGAAGCCTTGGCCTGCGCCAGAGTGACGCGCTCTTTGCGCACATCAAACGCCTGCCGGAATTGACCGACAGGCTGTTTTCGGATATGGACGCACCCTGCGCCGTCGGTGCCAGCACCAGCCCCAGGGCGGTCGAGGGGTCATATATGCCCTGCTTTCTGGCGGGAGAGTCGCAGGCGCGGGTGCTTGCGGACGTCCTCGGCGTTCCGTTTTATGCCTTTTCCCACCAGCAGGGGCACATTGCGGCGTCCCTGTTTTCCTCCGGTCACATGGAGCTGATGGATGAGCCGCATTTGGCGTGGCATCTTTCCGGCGGCACGACGGAGCTGCTGCTTGTTACGCCGGAGGGGCTGAACGTCCGCGCCGAGAAGATCGGCGGCACGACGGACATCTCTGCCGGTCAGCTCATCGACCGCACGGGAAAGCTCCTCGGACTGCGCTTCCCGGCGGGAAAGCAGATCGACGCCCTCAGCCGCGAGGCGGAGGACAGGCAGACGTTCCGCGTCCGCGTGAACGGCACGGAGTTTTCGCTTTCCGGCGTGCAGAACAAGGTGCAGGAATATCACCGCGGCAATGCCGCAGAAACGGCGGGCTACGCCCTGCGCTGTCTGATCGGTGCGATCGTCACGGCGACGAAAAACGCCCTGCGCGAGCACCCCGAGTGCAAGGTGGTCTTCGCGGGTGGCGTTGCGTCGAATTCCATGCTGCGCGAGGCGTGTGCGGCGCTTCCGGCGATTTTCTGCCCGCCGCAGTACGCAACCGATAACGCGCTGGGAACGGCGGTTCTGACATGGAGGGCGCACAATGGAAGTCTATGAAGTCTCGCAGATCAACGAATATCTGAGGCTGCGCTTCGAGGAGGACGAGTTCCTTTCACAGCTCTATATTCGCGGCGAGATCAGTAACTATAAGCTCTATCCGTCCGGGCATCACTATTTTTCCCTCAAGGACGCAAACGGCGCCATCCGCTGCGTGATGTTCAAGGGAAATGCGTTCCGCCTGCGCTTCCGTCCGGAAAACGGCATGAAAGTCATTGCCGCCGGGCGCATTTCGGTCTTCCCGCGCGACGGCGCTTATCAGCTTTACTGCACCGCCCTGACGCCCGACGGCGTGGGCGACCTGCATGTCGCCTTTGAACAACTCAAGGCGAGATTACAGTCGGAGGGACTTTTTGCCGCCGAGCGAAAAAAGCCGCTTCCGCGTTATCCGCAGACGATTGCCATCGTCACATCGTCTGCCGGTGCGGCATTGCGGGACATGCTGCGCATTTTGCGCAAGCGCTATCCGCTGTGCACGGTCAAGCTGCTCGCGGTGCGCGTGCAGGGCACGGAAGCGCCGGCGGAGATTGCCGCAGCCATTCGCTATGCCAACCGTTTCCGCGTCGCCGATCTCATCATCACCGGGCGCGGCGGCGGTTCGATCGAAGACCTCTGGGCGTTTAACGACGAGCGCGTTGCCTATGCCATTGCGCAGTCGGAGATCCCCGTGATCTCCGCCGTCGGGCATGAGCCGGACTTCACGATCTCTGATTTTGTCGCCGATCTTCGCGCCGCGACGCCGTCGAATGCGGCGGAGCTTGCCGTCCCCGATCGGATGGAGCTGCATCAGGCGCTTGCGGCAAAACAGGCAATGCTGCTGACGCTGATTTCCAAGCGGATCAAGCACGAGCGGCAGCGCGTTGCGGCGCTGGGGCAGGCAAGAAGTCTGCGCAGCCCGATGAATTACGTCAATGACCGCCGCATGCTGCTCGATTACACGCACCGCCGAATGGCGGCGGCGTCTTCGAAGCTGCTGGCGGCAAACCGCGAACGCTTCGTCCGTCTGACGGCGAAGCTCGACGCGCTCAGCCCGCTCAAGGTGCTCGGGCGCGGATATACGATGGCGCTCGACGAAAGCGGCGGTGTCGTCAAAAGCACAAATCAGCTTGCCGTGGGGCAGCGTTTGACTGTGCGGCTGTCCGACGGCAGTGCGGTCACAAGAGTCGAGGAGGTTTCCGAATGAACGAAAAGAATTTTGAACAGTCGCTCACGCGGCTTGACGAGATCGTTCGGCGCATGGAGCGCGGCGATGTGCCGCTGGAGGAGGCGCTTTCCCTGTTTGAAGAGGGGACGGGGCTGGTTGCCTCGTGCACGAAGCTGCTCGACGAAGCGGAGATGAAGGTCGTCCGACTCACCAAGGGCGCAGACGGTCAGCCGGAAGAAACGGAGTTTCAAGATGAATTATCCTGAAAAATACCGATCCTACGCGGAAAAGGTCGAAGAATTTCTGCAAAAGCAGTTTTTGACCGATGCGCCGCAGCGCGTCCTCTTTGACGCCATGCGCTACAGTCTGCTTGCCGGGGGAAAGCGCATCCGCCCCGTGCTGACGCTGGCGTTCTGCGAGCTTTGCGGCGGTGAGACGGACGCGGCGCTCCCGTTTGCGGCGGGTGCGGAAATGGTGCATACCTACAGCCTGATTCACGACGACCTGCCCTGTATGGACAATGACGATTTCCGCCGCGGAAAGCCGACGAACCATCGCGTTTACGGCGAGGCGACGGCAGTCCTCGCGGGAGACGCACTGCTCACGGCGGCGTTTTCCGCCCTCTCTGCGGCAAAGCTGCCACCGGAGCGCATTGTCGAGGCGGTTCGTGTGCTCTCCCGCTGCGCAGGCGAACTGGGCATGGTCGGCGGGCAGATTCTCGATATGGACGCCGAACGCCGCCTGTGCACGGAATCGGAGGTCTATGACATCCAGTCCCGCAAAACGGGCGCGCTGATCTCCGCTGCCTGTCAGCTCGGCGTTGTTGCCGCCGGCGGGGACGCGGAAAAACAGGCGGCTGCCGCAGTCTATGCCGATGCCATCGGTCTGGCGTTCCAAATTGAAGACGACATTCTCGACGTTGTCGGCGACGCCGAAAAGCTCGGCAAGGCGACCGGTATGGACGCGAATAAAAACACCTTCGTCCGACTTTACGGCATCGACCGCTGCCGCGAAATGATCGCCGAGGAGACGGAAAAGGCGCTGCGCGCGCTCGACTGCTTTACACATGCCGATTTTCTGCGCACGCTTGCCTGCTCGCTCGCGACGCGCGAATTCTGACGAAGAAAAAATCGGTTACATATGGACTTGCCGCTTCCGAATAAAGTGATTCGGAGGTGGTCATATGCTCGGCGCGGCTGTCTGGCTGATGCTCAGCAGCATTTTGTACTCCCTGCGCCTGTCCAACGGGAGCGGCTCGTTTCCGAAGCCGCTGAGTGCAAAGGAGGAGCAGCACTATCTTGCGCTTGCGGCGCAGGGCGATTTGGACGCGAGAAATATCCTTATCGAGCGCAATCTCCGTCTGGTCGCGCACATTATGAAAAAATACTACACACAGACCGCCGATCAGGAGGATCTGATCTCCATCGGCACGATTGGCTTGATCAAGGGCATTTCAACCTACAACGCGACCAAGGGCGCGCGTCTGGCGACCTATGCCGCGCGCTGCGTGGAAAACGAAATTTTAATGTACTTCCGCAGCCAGCGGAAAAGCGCGGCGGACGTCTCCCTGTCCGACGACATCGAGACGGGCAAGGACGGCGCGGCGCTGTCCCTGATGGACGTCATCTGCTCCGACGATGACCTGTTTGAGCAGATGTCCGACAAGGAGATCTATGCCCGATTGCACGAAACGGTCGAATCCTGCTTAGAGCCGCGGGAAAAAGTCGTTATCCGCATGCGCTACGGGCTGGGAAACGGCCGGCCGCTCACGCAGCGGGAGATCGCCAAGCACTGCGGCATCAGCCGCAGCTACGTTTCGAGAATCGAAAAACGGGCGCTGCAAAAACTGGAGGCGGCGCTGAAAGAATAGGAGAGAGAACATGAACGCCTGGAAGCATTTTTGCACCATCACCAAACACCGTCGGCTCGTGCGCAAGCACTGCTTTCAGGTCGGACTCTATTGGCAGGGCTTGACCCACGACCTGTCCAAATATTCGTGGGCGGAATTCCGCAGCGGTATCAAGTATTATCAGGGCACGCGCAGCCCCAACTCCCGCGAGCGGGAGCTGCTTGGCTATTCCACGGCGTGGATGCACCACAAGGGTCGCAACAAGCACCATTTTGAATACTGGAGCGACCTTGACCTGCGCACGCGCACCTACCGGCCTGTACCCATGCCACCGCGCTACTTCACTGAGATGGTGATGGACCGCATTGCCGCCTGCAAGACTTACCACGGCAACGCCTATACACAGGGCGACGCCCTGCAATATTTGGAAAGCTCCTGTGAGGGACGGGACAAATCGATGATGCACCCGCAGACTATGCACCAACTCGTGTTCATCCTGACCATGCTGCGTGACCGCGGAGAGGCGGAAACGTTCCGCTTCATCCGTGAGGTCGTTTTGAAAGGTCTGCCGTTCGGAGAGGAAGAAGCATGAAGTACATTATGGCGCTCGACGCCGGAACGACCTCCAATCGCTGCTGCCTGTTTGACCGCAGCGGGAAGCTGTGCAGCGTTGCGCAGCGGGAGTTTCCGCAGTATTTTCCGCGCCCCGGCTGGGTCGAGCACGATGCAAATGAAATTTGGGCGACGCAGCTCGGCGTCGCGGTCGAGGCGATGCAGAAGATCGGCGCAACTGCGGCCGACATCGTCGCCATCGGCATTACAAACCAGCGCGAAACGGCGATCGTCTGGGATAAGGCGACGGGCGAGCCGGTCTATCCGGCAATCGTCTGGCAGTGCCGCCGCACGAGTGAATACTGTGACAGCCTGAAAGCGCGTGGATTGAGCGAGTGCTTCCACCAAAAGACCGGGCTGCTGATCGATGCTTATTTTTCCGCGACCAAGCTGCGCTGGATTCTGGAAAACGTTCCGGGCGCAAGGGTGCGCGCCGAGCGGGGAGAACTGCTGTTCGGCACGGTGGACACATGGCTCATCTGGAAGCTCACCGGCGGCAAGCTGCATGTCACGGACTATTCCAATGCCTCGCGCACGATGCTTTTCAATATCAACACCCTCGCGTGGGACGACGGCATCCTCCGCGAGCTGGACATTCCGCGCTGCATGCTGCCGACGCCCGTGCCCTCAAGCGGGCGGATCGGCATGAGCGATCCGCGGCTTCTCGGCGGCGCGATCCCGATCGCCGGTGCGGCGGGCGATCAGCAGGCGGCGCTCTTCGGGCAGACCTGCTTTTTGCCCGGCGAAGCGAAAAACACCTATGGAACGGGTTGCTTCCTTCTGATGAACACCGGAGAAACGCCGGTCTTCTCCAAAAACGGTCTGGTCACGACGGTGGCGTGGGGGGTGGACGGCAAGGTGACTTACGCCCTCGAAGGCTCGATTTTCGTCGCGGGCGCGGCGATTCAGTGGCTTCGCGATGAGCTGAAGCTGATCGATTCGGCGGCGGATTCGGAATATATGGCGAAAAAAGTGCCGGACACGAACGGCTGCTATGTCGTTCCGGCGTTCACGGGGCTGGGCGCGCCGCACTGGAATCAGTATGCGCGCGGAACGATCGTCGGCTTGACCCGTGGCTGCAACAAATATCACCTCATCCGCGCGACGATTGACAGCCTTGCCTATCAGGTTCACGACGTCCTTGCGGCAATGAAAAACGACGCCGGCATTGCCCTCGGAGCGCTCAAGGTCGACGGTGGAGCAAGCACGAACAACTATCTCATGCAGACGCAGGCGGATTTGATCGGTGCGCCGGTCATGCGCCCGGTCTGCGTGGAGTCTACGGCGATGGGCGCGGCGTATCTTGCCGGGCTTGCCGTCGGATATTGGAAGAATACGGACGAAATTCGGCAGAATTGGGCAGTCGAACGCGAGTTTTTCCCGGAAATTTCGGCGAAAGAACGTGCTGCGCGGCTCAAGGGCTGGAGGAAAGCGGTTCGCTGCGCGACTGCATGGACGCAGGAAGAACCCTGAATTACGGAGGAAAGCATATGAAACACATCCAATTTCTGCGCAGGGCGCTCGTGCTGATACTGGCGCTTGCGCTGCTGCTTGCCGTTCCGACGGCTGCGGTGGCAGACATTGAGACAAATTACCCTGCGCCCGCTTCTGCGGAAAAAATCGTCTACGGCAAGTCAGGCGAGGGGCGCGAGCTGTGTGCCTACCGCTTCGGCAGCGGGCAAAACGTGCTCGTGCTGACCTTCGCCGCCCACGGTTTTGAGGACGCGTTCGACCGCGACGGCGAATGCCTTGTCTATGCGGCACAGACGGTCATGGAGCAGCTTGCTGCCCAGAGCGAACGCCTGCTGCGGCAGGACTGGAGGGTCTATGTGCTTCCGTGCCTGAACCCCGACGGCTTGAACAGCGGCACGTCCAAAAACGGCGCGGGCAGATGCACGACGACCTTTTATGACGTCGACGGTAAGCTGAGCACCGCGCACGGCGTCGATCTTGACCGCTGCTTCCCGACGGACTGGGCGCAGACGCTGACAAACCGCAACTATACCGGCAGCAAGCCGCTTGCCTGTGCGGAGGCGGCTGCGCTGGCGGAATTCATCGAGGACGTGCAGGGCAAGGGCGAAAATCTTCTGCTCGATGTCCACGGCTGGGAGCAGAGCACCGCGACCTTTGACGGCGAGGACGAGCTGCTTGCGCAGACGCTTGCGGAATTTTTCCCGGGCAATACCTATACCTGCGCGCCCGACGCCCCCGGTGGCTTTGCAAATCATGCGTATGCACTGGGCTATGAGAGCTGTAAATTCAGTTTCCCGATGGGCGTGACGAGCCTGAACGCGTTTAAGACGAGCGGCTACGCAGAGCGCCTTGCCTCGGCAGTCAGCTCGGTCATCGGCTCGACGAAGACCGTCTGCGAGACGGGAACGCACAACTTCGCGCAGATCGTCAACCTGCCCGCCCGCTGCGAAACGGACGGCACGCGCACGATGGAATGCACGTTTTGCGGCAAGACGGAAAAGACCGTCACTCCCGCGCTGGGGCATCTCAGCACGGCGAAAGAAAAGACCGTCACCAAGACGGCGACGGCAACGCGGGATGGGGAGGCGAGTCTGCTGTGCGAGCGCTGCGGCGCGGCGTTTGAAACGGAGATTTTGCCCGCTGTGTTTAAGGACACCAATCCCGACGAGTTCTATGCCGATGCGCTCGATGT
>CAYRMX010000057.1:0-8797 GCA_964425295.1 uncultured Oscillospiraceae bacterium
CGCATCATGACCTCGCGCAGCGAATACCGGCTGCTGCTGCGGCAGGACAACGCCGACGAGCGGCTGTGCAAAATCGGGCATCATATCGGTTTGATCTCCGACGCGCAGCTTGCCGCCGTGGAGGAAAAATATGCCCTCGTCGCGGCGGAAATCCGCCGTTTGGAGTCCAGCGGCGTCCCGGCAAGCACGGCGCTGAACGAGTTTTTGCGGGCACACGGCTCGTCGCCCGTCGTCAGCGCGGCAAGACTTTCCGACCTGCTGCGCCGCCCGGAGCTGAACTATCCCCTGCTCGCGCCGTTTGACCGCGAACGCCCGATCTTGCCCCCGGCGGTGACGCAGCAGGTGGAAATCCGCGTGAAATACGAAGGATATCTGGCGCGGCAGGAAAAGCAGATCGCGGAATTTGCCCGCGAGGAGGCGCGGCTTCTGCCGGAGGACATCGACTATGACGCGATTGCCGGTCTGCGTTTGGAAGCGCGGCAAAAGCTCGGCGAAATTCGTCCGCATTCCGTTGGTCAGGCGGGGCGCATTTCGGGCGTCTCTCCTGCCGATATCGCCGTCCTGCTCATCTGGCTCGACCGCGAAAAGACATAAGAAATCGGCAGTCACTTGCGTGACTGCCGATCTTTTGATTCCTGTAGGGACACCACTCTGCGGTATCCACACAGCACATTGAAGATACATTGTGGGGCTGAGGCATGCCCCGGCCGTGATTGCAGCTTCGTAATGCATAATTTCACCGAACATTGGAAATGCCACGGCGGAGGCATGTCTCTGCCCTACAGAACGTCTGCGGACAGCGCTTCCATGCGTTGGGCAAAGGCGTCGAAAAAGGCGGCAATGTGGCGACCGTCGGCGAGGGCGTGATTGACCTTGATGTCCAGCGGCAGGAGCGTTTTGCCGTCCTGCTCGTAGAATTTTCCGAACGTGAGGCGCACGTTGCTGTCCGGCGGATTGGGCACGGGCAGGGTCAGCGCCGTAAAACGCAGCCACGGCAGCGACGAGACGAAAAACAGCTCATCGGGGTCGTCGCCGTCGTCGAGGGCGGGCGCGGCAACGGCACGGGCGACCGCCGTCTCGGCATAGGGCAGAAATTCTGCCAGCGGCTTGGTACAGTCGAGCGTGCAGTAACAATACGACCCATTTTCCAGCGCGACGGTGTGCGAGCTGAGGCAGCGGTCATATTCCACGACCGCGCCGTCGCGGATGCGGCGGCGAAGCTGCGGCACATCGTTCGCGGCGTTGACCGCGCAGTGCAGAAGCGTCAGGAAAAACGGCAGCTTGTTCGCCTCGACCGCCGCGCGCAGGGGCGTGATGTCGCACGGAACGGTGACGGAAAAATAGGGATCGGCCATCCCGCGAAAATAGTCGAACTGCGCCCGACGCGGGTCGTCGGTCATGTCGACAACGCGGTACATCACAGCGCTTCGATCGCCGCGCGCAGGCGGGCAACGCTGCGTTCCTTACCCAAAAGCTGCATGACGGTGTAAAGGTCGGGCGAATTCGTCTTGCCCGTGACCGCCACGCGCAGGAAGGTCGAAACATCGGCGACCGAGCCGGGATAGGCGGTCGGGTCGGCCTTGTAAAGCTTCATGTCTGCGGCGAAGCCCAGCTCCGCCGTGATCGCCTTGACCTTTTCAAACCACGCGGTCGCGTCGTCGGCAGGGTCATAGACGGCAAGGAACTTTTCCAGCGCCGAGCGGATCACGCTGCGGTCAAAGTCGGGATAGCCCTCGATGGCGTACAGCTCGTCATAGAACAGTCCCATGTACGGCTTGACGTCCTTCCACGTGGCAAGATCCTTGCGCGGCTTCTTTCCACCGCGACCGATGGCGAGGATCGCTTTGGCGTAGTCCGGGTCGCGTTTCAGGAGCGCGGCGAATTCGGAGTCGAATTCCTCGGCGTATTCCAGCGCGAGCGAGTAGACCGTTTCGGCGTCCATGCGGGCGATCTCGTTCTTCGAAACGTCGCATAGCTTTGCATAATCAAACAGTGCACCGGCGGGATTGAGCTTCTTATAGGAGAATTTGAAGTCGTCGGACGGAGCGGTGGGATTTGCCTTGCGCCAGTCTTCATAGTTGGAGTTGAGCAGGGTCATAATGTATTCATACACGGCGCGGACGGGGAAGCCCTCCGCCTTGTAATACGTCAGAGCCAGCTCCGGATCTTTGCGCTTGGAAAGCTTGCGCTTGGAAGCGCCGTCCATCTTCATGAGCGGCCCGATGTGGACATACTTCGGCAGACGGAAGCCCAGCGCCTTGAAGAGCTGGATATGGAACGGCAGGCTCGGCAGCCATTCGTCGCCGCGTACCACATGCGTCGTGCGCATCAGGTGGTCATCGACCGCGTGGGCAAAGTGGTAGGTCGGGATGCCATCGGACTTGAGAAGCACCTGATCGATGTCGTTTTCCGTGATGTTCAGCGTACCCTTGACAAGATCGGTGTATTTGAAATGATTCTCCAATGAGCCGGTCGAGCGGAACCGCAGAACCCACGGCTTGCCCGCGTCGAGCGCCGCCCGAATGTCTTCGATGGGGCGGTCGCGCCAGACGGCATAGTCGCCGTAATAGCCGAAATTAACCTTTTTCGCCTCCTGCTCGGCGCGCATGGCAGTCAGCTCCTCCTCCGTACAGAAGCAGGGATAGGCGTCACCCTGCTCGACGAGCTTTTTGGCATAGACGTGGTAGATCGCCGCACGCTGACGCTGACGGTAAGGGCCGTAATCGCCGCTGTCGCCGTCGATCGTCGCGCCCTCGTCAAAGGAAATGCCGTAGTGACGCAGCGTGTTGATGAGAACCTCGACCGCACCGGCGACTTCGCGCTTGGCGTCGGTGTCCTCCACGCGCAGAAAGAGCACACCACCGGACTGGTGCGCCATGCGCTCGGCGACCAGACCCTGCACGAGATTGCCGAGATGGACAAAGCCGGTCGGCGACGGCGCCATGCGGGTCACGACCGCCCCCTCCGGGAGCTGACGCTGCGGATAGCGCCCCTCGAGCGTCTCCGGCGTGTCGGTGACGTGCGGGAAAAGCAGATTGGCAAGAGTGAACGTGTCCATATTGTTACCTCACAGTTTCGCCGCAGCCGCAGGGCTGCGGATTGTCGTTGATTCGTTTTTGTTATGATATCACATCTTCCGAAGCAATGTCAAGCCGCCCGAACAGTTGTCCGGGCGGCGGATATCCCATTATTTGGTTCGGACGTCGGCGTCGGAGAGGAAAAAGAGTGCCAATGCGCCCGGGCCGACATGCGCGCCGGTGACCGGCTCATAATCGACGGTCAAAAACGCCTTCGGCGGGTGGTTGCGGCGCAGGAGCGTTTGCAGCGCTTCGGCGTCGTCGGCGCAGTCGGCATGCGCGATGCAGACGGTCTGCGTATCGGCGTTTTGCACCAGCGCGTCATATTTCGCCGCAAGGGCTTCGATCGCGCGCTTGCGGCTGCGCACCTTGGCAGTGGTCACGATCTTGCCGTGCTCGTTACCCTTGAGGATCGGCTTGATGTTCAAAACCGTGCCGACCACCGCTGCCGTGCCGGAGACACGACCGCCCTTGTGCAGATACATTAGGTCGTCGACCGTGAAAATCTGGCACATACGCTGCCGCAGCGCCAAAAGGCGCTCCGCCGTTTCGTCGAGCGAAAGCCCCTGCGCCCGCGCTTCGACCGCATCGAATACCAGAAGTCCCTCACCGAGCGACGCGCCCAGCGAATCGACAAGCCGCAGCTTGGCGTCCGGGAATTCCTCCAAAAGCTCCTCACGCGCCAGCTCCGCGCTGTGGAACGCGCCGCTGATGCCCGAGGACATGCCGACAAACAGCACCTCTTCCCCCTGCGCAAGCATCGGGCGGAGCTGGTCGATATAGGTCTGCGGAACGATCTGCGAGGTCGTGACGTGCTCGCCGCTGCGCATGGCGCCGTAGTACGCCGACGGGTCAAAGGTTTCGGGGTTCAGGCTGGTGAACGCCTGCTCGCCGCGGAAATAGGTGAACGGGACGACGTGAATCGCATGCTCCCGGACGAACGCCGCCGGAAGATTCGCGGATGTATCGGTGAGGATGGAAAAAGCCATGATTGTCTCCTGCGTATTGTCTCTGCCGCCGCATATATTTTCGTTTTTATCATAGCAGGTAGCACGCCGCAATACAATCGACCGTTGAGATTCGAGGTAAACTGCGAAATTCGTTGCCGGAGAGTGCAAAAATCCGCACTCTACCGTCGGTAGAGTTGCCCGCAGATATGACATCCATCGACTTTTTACGCGATAGTATTATCATATTTTGCAAATTCCGCGCAAAATGTGCTTCAAACGGTCAGTCGGGCAAAAATCGCGCGCTATTCAAAAAACGATACAGTTAACGGATATTGAACCGTTTTTACCGAAATGTTTACAGATTGTTGGTTGTTTTTCGCCGCTGTATCCGTTATAATAGTATGGTGTTTCGGCAGTCTGCCGCGAATGCAGACGCCCGAACCAAGTACAACAACGAAATGAGGACTCCCCTATCATGAAATTATCCGCTGTGTTTCTGCTGCTCGCCCTGCTGCTGACGATGTTTGCCGGCTGCACCGCCGAGCGCGGAAATGACGTGACCGATACCACACCCTCGACGGAGGCGACCGACGACCTGCCCATTGCCGACGGCGACATCGTGGCGTTCCGTCCGGTCGACTGCGGCGTGCAGGCGCAGGACGTCTATGAATACCCGTTCCTCGGTCTGACTGCCACACTGCCGCAGTCGCTTCTGGAAAAGATCGACAGCCGCGAGGTCTTCGTCTTCGCCGACGCGGACTATACGCCGAGCTATGCGGTTTCCTATGCCGTGCTGCGATTCTCCGCGACCACGCAGGCACAGCGCGAGGTGGAGGGCATGTCCGTCGACATCTTCGCATGGGAAGCCGAACTGGAAAAGCTCGGCGCGATCTGTGTGGTGGAGACGAGCCGCGCGACGGAGCTGGACGCACTGACCGCCTGTGACACACACGAAAGGCTCGGAACAAGCCCCGACGGTGCATACGAATACTATCTCAGCACGAACAGCGGCGCGACGCTTGCCGCGGAGCTGAAGCAGGCGCAGGTCACGATCGGCGAAATGCACGCGCTCGACGCCGGTCTCGGCTATTCCGCTTTCTCCACCGACCGACTCGACGGCATTGCGGCCGTCGGTATGTTCGAAACGGAGGATATTTTCGGCAATTCATATACGCAGGCGATTTTTGCCGAGAACGATCTGACGCTGGTCAATGTTTTCACGACATGGTGCTCGCCGTGCGTGGAAGAGATTCCGGAGCTGGAAAAGCTGCGCCGGGCATATGCCGAGAAGGGCGTCAAGGTCGGTGTCGTAGCCATCGTGCTCGACGTGCTGACTCCTTACGGAACAGACGAGGATGCACTGGAACGTGCAAAGGTGCTCCATGAGCGCAGCGAGGCGCAGTTCCCGTTCCTCCTGCCCGACGAAAACAATCTGAACGGTCGTCTGGTCGGCATTGAGAGCATCCCGGAAAGCTTCTTCGTTGACCGCAGCGGCAACATCGTCAGCGAGCCGTATATCGGCGCCAATACGTCGGAGGGCTGGACAGAGATCGTCGATCGGGAGCTGGCGGCGCTGAACGGTACGGGCGCATGAAACGCCTTGTGTTTCCCCGCTGGGTGAGCATCGTGCTCTGTCTGTGCGGGCTGGGACTGATGGCGTTCGGCATCGCCCGCGGCGAGATGGCGGTGGTGCTGAAAAAGGCGGTCAACATCTGCTTGGAGTGTATCGGAATTGGGTAAAAAACACAAACGTGACCCGCGCCACTATGTGCAGGCGCTCTGGGCGCTGCTCAGCAACAGCTACCTGACCGGCTTTTTGACCGGAAAAATCTACAAAGGCGGGCTGAAAAACCTCTGCGTTCCGGGCATGAACTGCTATTCCTGCCCCGGCGCGCTCGGCGCATGCCCCATCGGCGCGCTGCAAGCGGTCATCGGTAGCTGGAATTTTAAATTTGCATTTTACATTGCAGGATTTTTGATGTTCGTCGGAGCGCTGATCGGGCGCTTCGTGTGCGGCTGGCTGTGCCCGTTCGGGCTGATTCAGGATCTGCTGCACAAGATTCCGTTCCCCAAAAAGCTGCGAACATTTCGCGGCGACAGGCTGCTGCGCAAGCTGAAGTATGTGGTGCTGGCGGTGTTCGTCATTCTGCTGCCGCTGTTTCTGGTGGACATTCTCGGACAGGGCGCGCCGTATTTCTGCAAGCTTCTGTGCCCCGTCGGCACGCTGGAGGGCGGCATTCCGCTCGTCCTGCTGAACAAAGCGCTGCGCGGCACGATCGGCTGGCTCTATACTTGGAAAACGGCGATCCTCGCGGTGACACTTCTCGTCTCGATCGTGATCTATCGCCCGTTTTGCAAATATCTCTGCCCGCTGGGCGCGATTTATTCGGTCTTCAATCCGATCTCGGTCTTCCGCTATCGGGTCGACCGGAAAAAGTGCATCGGCTGCGGCGCTTGCGCCAAGCGCTGCGACATGGGCTGCGACCCAACCGAAAACGCCAACGATTTGGAGTGCATCCGCTGCGGAAAATGCAGCCGGAGCTGTCCGACGGGCGCGATTTGCGCCGGTTTTACCGCAAAAGAAAAACACAGCAGGGCTTCGAAATAAGTGCCTGCCGCATGGAGTGATCTTATGGAAGAAATGAAGAGCATTATTGCAAAAAACATCGCCGAGCTGCGTCAAGCAAAGGGCTGGACGCAAATTGAGCTTGCCGGTCGCCTGAATTACACGGACAAGGCGATCTCCAAGTGGGAACGCGCCGAGTCCATCCCCGATGTGACCGTGCTCGTGCAGCTTGCAGACCTTTTCGGCGTGCCGCTGGACTACCTCGTCCGCTCCGAGCACGCCGCCGCTGCCGAAAAAAAGCAGCGCCTCGGCATTCTCGCCCGCCGCAACCGCACGTTCATCACGGGCATGTGCGTCCTGCTCGTGTGGCTTGTCGCGCTGATGACGTTCGTTGTGCTTGCACTGTGCATGGACATCACCCGCTTCCACTGGCTGACCTTTGCCTACGCCGTGCCGGTCACGCTGATCGTCTGGTTGGTGCTCAACTCGGTCTGGTTTGAGACAAAGCGGAATTATTTCATCATTTCGCTGCTGATGTGGTCGACGCTGGCGGTGCTCAGCCTGACGCTCTCGCTGTTTTTGGAGAAAGCCTGGCTGCTGATAGTGCTCGGTCTGCCCGGGCAGGTCATCATCCTGCTCTGGTCGCGCCTGCGCTTCAAAACCGGCGAAGACGAAGCCGTGAATTGACCGCGCAAATTGAAACGTTCCGCACGATCGCCGAGTCAAACATTCGAATCATGCGAAATCACCGTGATACGCAAACCGACAGCGGAGGCATTGGAAATGCCCCCGCTGTTTTTTCCACGCCCATCGTTATGAGATTCGCAGGGCGCGGGTAAGTGAATGGCGAATAATTGTGGTATCCGTTCCGCGGACAGATGAAACTGTGGGGCGTCGAGGGCATCGTCACCTGCAAATGCACGATGCCAAGAGCATCCTCTGTACGGATGCGGCGAAGTATGCATGGCACAGCAACGAAATTTTGAAAGAAATTACCGAAAATGGTGAAATATTCATAGAACCCGTGAGGTGAAATCCGTTACAATGGAGGCAGATACATTATCCGGAAAGGTGGACATTTCATGACCTCTTATGAACGTGTAGCGGCGGCTTTAAGCCATAAAGAAGCAGATCGGGTGCCTGTTTATCCGATCATGTGCGGAATCAATCGAAAGCTTGTAGGTGCCGGCTATGAAAAATGGTCTACAGACGCAGAGACCTGTGCGGCGGGCTTCCTGAAGACGGCAGAGCTGTTCGACATCGACTGTCTGGTCACGCTGATTGACCTCTCCATTGAATGTGATGCCTGGGGTCAAAAGCTGATTTATCCGGAAAATGAGGCCGCTCATCCGGATTACAGCGTGCCGGTGATTCGGGAGATCGAGGATTATGCCTCGATCAAGAAAGTAGATTACCGTAACAGCAAGCGAATGATGATGCACATTGACGTCTGCCGCCGTCTGGTGGAGGCGAAGAAGGGCGAGCTGCCGGTCGTGGCATTTGTGTTCGGCCCGCTGGGAAGCCATCTGCGCAAGAAAGGCGTGAAGAAGATCCTGGTGGACTCCGACGGCAACTCCGTCCAGCTCACCGACAAGCTCGTGGAAGCCGGTGCAGACGGTCACTATCCGCTGGAGATCAACTCCGGTTCCTTCCCCGAGGAGATCCGCAAGCGTCATCCCAAGCTCGCGCTGATCGGCGGCATCAACAAGCTGGTGCTGGCACAGGATCGCGCAGCGATCGACAAGGAACTTTCCAAGCTGCCTCCGCTGCTGGAGCAGGGCGGTTACATCCCCGCGCTGGATCACCGCGTGCAGCCCGATGTTCCCATGGCCAACTATCAGTATTATATTGACCGCAAACGCGAGATCATGGAGAAATACTGCTACTAAGTCAACACACACGGCCCGATCTTCTGCCGGAAGGTCGGGTCGTCAAAATCCCCCCCCGAAATCCGTCCAAAGCGGGCAATTCTGTTGAGACGGGGGACACATTATCATAACAGCCGGACTGTTGCGATTCAATTCTTCGAGTCCTTTACCGCCAGCTCCAAAAAAGCCCCCATCCGTTGGATGGGAGCGCATGATCGTGACGGCCGGACTCGGCTGGAAGTAGCGAACGGTGTTTGCACCGGTCGCAGCAACAGTCCACTGGACTGTTGCGATTCAATTCTTCGAGTCCTTTACCGCCAGCTCCAAAAAAGCCCC
>CAYRMX010000058.1:0-8734 GCA_964425295.1 uncultured Oscillospiraceae bacterium
CTGCAAAAACCGCATCATCGGTTGTGACGATGATGCGGTTTTTGCAGCCCTTGAAGTGGCGGTCAAGGCTTTCGGTGACGATGGACTCCGACGGCGTGTAGCCCTGGCGCTCGACATTGGTCGAGTCCATGAGCAGGGCGTAGACGCCCTCCTTGCCGAGCGTGCCGAAACGACCGAGGTCGGTCATTCCGTCTTCGGCGGTGGGGTCGATCTTGAAGTCACCGGTCATGATGATCGTGCCGACGGGCGTCTTGATGGCGAACGCCACGGCGTCGGCGATGGAATGGTTGACGTGGATGAATTCGACGGTGAAGCAGCCGACTTTCACAACGTCGCCGGGGCGATGGGTGACGAGCTGCGAGCGCTTGACGAGGTTGTGCTCCTCCAACTTCAGCTTGATCAGCCCCAGCGTCAGCGGTGTCGCATGCACGGGGGCGTTGACCGCCTGCAAAACATAGGGCAGGGCGCCGATGTGATCCTCATGACCGTGCGTGATGAAGAAGCCACGCAGCTTTTTCTGGTTTTTCGCCAGATAGGTGACGTCGGGGATCACGAGGTCGACGCCGTACATGTCGTCTTCCGGAAAGCCCAGACCGCAGTCGACCACGATCATATCCTTGCCGTATTCCAGAACGGTCATGTTCTTGCCGATCTCATTCAAACCGCCAAGGGGGATGATTTTCAATTTTTCTGCCAATGATAAAACTCCTTTAGTTGTATAATATATGTCCGTGTTACGGGAAAAACCCGTTATGTAACAAAGAGGGGAGACGAGCGCCGCGCCGACCGCCGGGCGCGAAAACCACTCGACTGTGTACAGTATAACACAAATTTGCGTCAAAGTATACAATTTTTTGAGATCGGGGAAAATTAGAGCGAAGAAACAGTAGAAAAACGCCGCGCTTTCTGCTATAATAAGAGAACTTCTACCGTACAGGAGGCTAGACCTCATGAACAAAAAGCTTCACCGCATGCTTCAGCCGAATATGGCGGTCTATTTTGCCGTCATGGTGCTTTTCTGCGTGCCGCTGCTGGTGCTCGGGCAGTATGTGATTGCCGCCGTCGAGGGAGCGGCCATCGTCGTGCTTCTCGTCGGCTATCATTGGCGCAATGCGCGCCGCCGCCGCGCGCTGACGGAGTATGTGCAGACGACCAACGAGATGATGCGCCGCTCTGCCGACGGTGACGTGCCGTTTCCCGTGGCGCTGGTGCAGCTCAATGACGAAGAGCTGATCTGGTATAACAAGCCCTTCTCCCAGCTCACTGACGTGCGCGACACGCTCTCTGCGCAGCGCATTACCGATATTTTCCCCGGTTTTTCGACAGAATGGCTCGTTTCCGGCAAACGGGAATGCCCTGCCGAGCTGCGCTATCACGATCGCCGCTTCCGCGTGACCGGCTCTGTCCTGCCCGAAACGGACGCGAAGACCGGCATGCTCATGGGAATGATCTATTTGCAGGATTTGACGGAGCTTTTGCAGGTGCGTGACGAATATATCCGTTCGCGCCCGATGGTCTCCATTGTTCTGGTCGATAACTACGACGAGCTGACCAACAACCTCCCGGACGCTGCGATCTCAGGGCTGAACGCCGAGATCAACACCAAGATCAGCGAATGGGCGGAGCGCTATGGCGGACTTTTGCGCCGATTGGAGCGCAACCGCTTCTTCCTCCTGTTCGAGGCGAAGGACCTGTCCGGCATGGCGGACGAAAAATTTTCTCTGCTGGAATCCATGCGTTCGGTTACGAACCCCGCCGGCATCGCCGCCACCGTCTCCATCGGCATTGGCAAGGACGGCGTCGACTTCCGCGAGGATTACGACTTCGCCGCGCTGTCGATCGAGATGGCGCTCTCGCGCGGCGGCGACCAGGCGGTCATCAAAGACCGCTATGACTTCACTTTTTTCGGCGGGCGCAACAAGCAGACCGAGCGCCGCACCAAGGTCAAGTCCCGCGTGATGTCCTCATCTCTCTCCGAGCTCATCATGCAGTCGAGCCGCATCTTCGTCATGGGACACAAGATGGCGGATCTCGACGCCCTCGGCGCGGCTGCGGGCGTGTGCTGCCTGTGCCGTAAAAAGGGGAAAAAGGTCAATATCGTCATCGACTCCGAGCAGAATGCCGCCGGTGCGCTTCTGGAAACGCTGCGCACCGTGCCGGAATATGCCGACTGCTTCCTCAGCGGGCAGGACGCCCTGCTCGTTGCCGACGCAAAGAGCCTCTTGATCGTTGTCGACACCAACCGTCCCGCACAGGTCGAATGCCGGCCGCTTCTGGAATCCATCCGCCGCGTCGTCGTCATCGATCATCACCGCCGCGCCGCCGATTATATCGAGCAGCCGGTTTTGAATCTGCATGAGCCGTTTGCGTCGTCTGCCTCGGAGCTTGTCACGGAGCTTCTGCAATATTCGCTTGACGCTTCGGACATTCTTCCGCAGGAGGCGGGCGCACTTCTGGCGGGCATCGTCCTCGACACGAAGAATTTCGGTGTCCGCACCACCAGCCGCACCTTTGAAGCGGCAGCGTTCCTGCGGCGCATCGGCGCGGATACCGTTGCCGTCAAGAAGCTCTTCCAGAACGACCTGCCCGCGACCGTCGCCCGCTACCGCATCATTCAAAATGCCCGCCTCTATCGCGGCAAGATCGCCATCGCCGCGCTGGATTATACCGCCACGCGCACCATTGCCGCGCAGGCTGCCGACGAGCTTTTGAACATCTCGGGCATTGAAACGTCGTTCGTCCTCTATCCGCAGGATTCTCAGGTAATCATTTCCGCCCGCTCCATCGGCGAGGCGAACGTGCAGGTCATCCTCGAACCGCTCGGCGGCGGAGGAAATGCCGCCACTGCCGGCGCGCAGGTCAAGGACATGACCGTCGCAGGGGCGCTCGATGACCTCATTAAATCCATTGATAAACATTTCGACCAATAAGGAGGAACCGATATGAAAGTCATTTTGCAGCAGGACGTCAAGGGAAAGGGCAAGCGCGGTCAGATGATCGAAGTTTCCGATGGTTATGCCAGAAACTATATGCTGCCCCGAAAGCTCGCCGTTGAGGCGACTGCTGACCATGTCAACACCATGCGCATGACCGACAAGGCGCTTCAGGAAAAGCGGCAGCGTGAGCGTGAGGAGGCCTTTGCGCTTGCCAACCGCATGAAGGATATGACCGTCGTCATCAAGGCAAAGGGCGGCGGCGCAGGCCGTCTGTTCGGCTCTGTGACCTCGCAGGAAATTGCCGACGGACTGAAAAAGAACTTCGGTGTCGACCTTGACAAGCGCAAGATCGTGCTCGACGAGCAGATCAAGACCACCGGGGAATACACCGTCAAGTGCAAGCTCGGCTACGAAATCAACGCCGACCTCAAGCTGCGCATCGAGGAGCTTTAATCCAGCGCGGCTCGATCGCCGATTAAGAAAAAAAGACTGAGGAACCGCTTATGGCTATGGAAGATTTGCTGTCACGTCAGGCGCCGCATTCGCTGGAAGCCGAGCAGTCCGTGCTTGGCTCGATGCTCATTGACAGCCGCTGCGTCAATGAGGTCGTCGGGCTTCTGCGCCCGAATGACTTCTATTTGCAGGCAAACCGCGACATTTATGAGACGATCTATGAGATGTTCAGCTATTCTCAGGTGATCGACCCTGTCACGGTGCTCGACAAAATGCGCGAGCGCGGCGTTTATGACGAGCAGACCTCAACAAAATACATCATGCAGCTCATGGAGCTGACCCCCACGGCAGCGAACGTCGTCCGCTATGCGCAGATCGTCCGCGATAAGGCGCTCCTACGCAATTTGTCGGAGGCGGCGTCCGAGATCGTCGACACGGTCTATGAGGGCGTCGGCACAACGCAGGACATCCTCGAGGCCGCGGAAAAGAAGATCTATGCCCTGCGCCGCGGGAACACCAACGACTCGCTCGAGCACATCGGCACGGTTCTGCTCAAGGTCTTCGACCACCTGACGGAGCTGAGCGAAGCGGGCAGCGACATCGCCGGTGTCTCGACCGGTCTGCGCGACCTCGACAAGTCCATCAACGGTCTGAACAAGTCCGACCTGATGCTGCTTGCCGGCCGTCCCGGCATGGGCAAGACGTCTCTGGGACTGAATATTGCCCTGAACGTTGCGAAAAAGTACCCGAAAAAAGCGGTGGTATTTTTCTCGCTCGAAATGTCCAAGCAGCAGCTTGTCACCCGTCTGCTTGCCAACGAGAGCTTCGTCGATCTGCAAAAGCTGACGACGGGCAAGCTCTCGGTCGACGAATGGAGCAAGATCGGCATCGCCTCGTCCGCCCTGTCGCAGACCGACCTCCGCGTGGACGACAATCCCATGCTCTCTGTCGCGGAGATGAACGCCAAGTGCCGCCGTGTCAACGACCTCGGACTGGTCGTTATCGACTATTTGCAGCTCATGACCTCCGCCGGAAATACCCGCAATTACAGCGGCGAAAACCGCCAGCAGGTCGTTTCCGACATTTCCCGCAGCCTGAAGATCATGGCAAAAGAGCTGAACGTGCCGGTTTTGTGCCTCTCGCAGCTCTCGCGTGCCAACGAAAGCCGTCAGGACAAGCGCCCGATGCTTTCCGACCTCCGCGAATCCGGCGCCATCGAGCAGGACGCCGACGAGGTGCTCTTCATTTACCGTGAGGATTATTACAATAAAGACACGGAAAAGCAGAATGTTGCCGAATGCATCATTGCCAAGAACCGCCACGGTGAGACGGGTACTGTCGAGCTGCAATGGCTGCCGCAGTTTACCACCTTTGCCGACCGCGAGTGGAGACACGATGAGGGATAAGGTGCTTGCGTGGTGCAGCAGCCAACGGCTGTTTTCGGCGGGTGAGCGGGTCGTCTGCGCGGTTTCCGGCGGCGCGGACTCTATGGCGATGCTGTGGTGTCTGCGCTCTTTGCAATCTGTGCTTGGAATCAGCGTCTCCGCTGCACATTTTGACCACCGACTGCGCGGCGCGGAATCCGACCGTGATGCCCAATTTGTCCGCGATTTCTGTCAAACGCACAATATTCCGCTGACCCTCGGCACAGCAGACGTGGCGCAATTTGCCGCCGAGACGGGAAAATCGGTCGAAACCGCTGCCCGCGAAAAGCGCTATGCGTTTTTGGAACGGCTCGACTGTAACAAGATCGCCACCGCCCACACCGCTGATGACAACGCCGAAACGGTGCTTTTGCACCTGCTGCGCGGGAGCGGACTGCGCGGGCTTTGCGGCATTCCGCCGCAGCGCGGGCGCATCGTCCGCCCGCTTCTCCCCGTCACGCGCGAGGAAGTTGAGCATTATCTGCTTGATGAGGGCATCGCATGGGTCGAAGACTCGACGAATGCCGAAACGGACTATGCCCGCAACCGCCTGCGCCATTGCGTCATGCCGCTGCTGCGCGCCGAATCGCCCCGCCTTTCCGAGCATCTGACGGCGCAGAGCGCCCTGCTCCGCGCCGAGGACGCCTTTTTGGAAGAACAGGCGGCACAGCTCGTGCGATCCGCTGCGGCAGGGGAGGGGGAATGGCACTGTGACGCGTTTCTTTCCGCGCCGGACGTGCTGCAAAAGCGCGCACTGCGGCTGCTTCTGCGCGAGTATCTTCCGCAGGACGTGAGCCTCGCGCACATCGAGGCAATGCAAGCGCTCCTTGCTGCGCCGTCGCCCTCTGCGCGCTGCTCGCTCCCCGGCGGACTGACCGCAAACCGCCGCTATGAAACGTTTTCCGTAGACGCCGATTCTCCGTCGACATTTTCCGCGCGCCCGCTGAATATTCCGGGAGAAACGCGCGTCCCGGCGCTCGGAATCCGCATTTTTTGCGAAATCGGAGAAAAAAATAAAAAATGCGCAAATACCCCTTTCCATTTTGCTGTAAAATATGATATGATAAGCCAGAGTATTTCCTGCGTGCGCCCGCGCCGTACCGGCGACATGCTGGTTCTGCCGAACGGACACAGTAAAACGCTGAAAAAACTGTTCATCGACCGAAAAATCCCGCGCTGTGAGCGCGAACGCTGCGCAGTGCTTGCCACGGAAACGACGGTGCTCGCAGTCGTCGGTGTCGGCGTCAATGAATCCTGTAAGCCCTCGGCGGGAGAGACCGCCGTGATAATCCATATACAGAAAGAGGAGAAGTAACATGAATCAAGACATCGAGCGCGTTTTGATTACCGAGGAGGAGCTGCAAGCCCGCATTGCGGAACTGGGCAAGGAGCTGGCGGCGGATTATGCCGACAAAAAGCCGATCTTCATCGGTGTGCTCAAAGGTGTAGTCAACTTCTTTGCCGATATGGTTCGTGCAACGCCGATCATGTGCCAGTATGAATTCATGGCGGTGTCGTCTTACGGCGCGGGTACGTCCACCAGCGGCACGGTGACGATGCTCAAGGACGTGACCTGTGACATCAAGGGACGTCATGTTGTCATTTTGGAGGATATTCTCGATTCCGGTTTGACCCTGAAATTTGTCCGCGAGCATCTGCTCAAGAGGGAGCCGGCGTCCCTCAAGATCTGCACTCTCCTCGATAAGCCGGAGCGCCGCAAGGTAGATGTCTTCGCTGATTACATCGGCTTTACCATCCCGAACGAGTTCGTTGTCGGCTATGGTCTGGATTATGACGAATTTTACCGCAACCTACCCTTTGTCGGCGTGCTAAAGCCGGAGGTTTATTCCAAATAAAGGAGCAACAACTTGAATACCCCTTCTAAACGTCTCAATTTATTTGTATATCTGCTACTGTTTGCGCTGCTGCTCTACCTTTGCTCGAGTCTGCTCGGCGGAGACGACACGTTACGCGTCGATTATTCCGAAATGCGCACCCTCTTTACCGAGGAAACCGTTCGTTCCTTTGAATGGAGGGACGGCATACTGACGCTTGAACTGCGTGAGCCGAATGCCTACGGCACGTCCGTCGTCAAGCACGACCTTGCCGATGTGCGCATGTTCCGCGATGACCTCGGCGAGCTTTATGCCCGGCAGCAGAGCGAGGGCATTTTGGAGCACTTTGATTTTGTTCCCGTGGAGGAAACGCCTTGGCTGCTCCGGCTTTTGCCCTATCTTCTCATTTCCGTCGTGCTTCTGGTCGTGATGTATTTCCTCATGGCGCGGGCAAACGGCGGTGGCGGCGGTGCTGCAATGAAATTCGGCAGAGCGAATATCCGTGTCGGCGCAGGGGAAAAGAAGGTCACCTTTGCCGACGTTGCGGGAGCGGACGAGGAAAAGGCGGAGCTTCAGGAGATCGTCGATTTCCTGCGCGACCCGCAGAAATACCGTCGCATCGGTGCCAAGATCCCCAAGGGCGTGCTGCTTGTCGGCCCTCCGGGTACGGGCAAGACCCTGCTTGCCAAGGCGGTCGCCGGAGAAGCGGATGTGCAGTTTTTGTCGATTTCCGGCTCGGACTTTGTTGAGCTGTATGTCGGCGTCGGCGCAAGCCGTGTTCGCGACCTCTTTGACCAGGCGAAAAAGGGCGCTCCGACGATCGTTTTCATCGATGAGATCGACGCCGTCGGTCGTCGCAGAGGCGCAGGACTCGGCGGCGGTCACGATGAACGCGAGCAGACCCTCAACCAGCTTCTTGTCGAGATGGACGGCTTCGGCAGCAACGAGGGCGTTATTGTCATGGCGGCGACGAACCGGCAGGACATCCTTGACCCCGCGCTTCTGCGCCCCGGTCGTTTTGACCGCCAGATCTATGTCAGCGCCCCCGACGTCCGCGGGCGTGAAGAAATCTTGCGTGTCCATGCCAAGGATAAGCTTCTTGCCGACGATGTCGACCTCAAGGTCATCGCCCGCGCAACGGGCGGCTTTACCGGTGCAGATCTTGCAAATCTCCTCAACGAAGCGGCGCTCACCGCGGCGCGCAATGCCTGTCCGGTCATCACGATGGACGCCTTGGAAAACGCGATTTTGAAAGTCATTGCCGGCCCGGAGAAAAAGAGTCGCGTCCAGCTTGCCCGCGACCGCCGCATGACGGCGATCCACGAAGCGGGGCATGCAATTGCAGCCTACCGTCTGCCCACGCAGGATCCGGTGCATCAGATCACCATCGTCCCGCGCGGCAAAGCACTCGGCATGACCATCACGCTTCCCGACGAGGACAGCACCCACCTGACGCGCAACGAAATGCGCGAGCAGATCGTCATGCTCCTCGGCGGACGTGTTGCCGAGCAGTTGGAATATCGGGATATTTCTACCGGCGCTTCGAACGATCTTCAGCGCGCAACCCGTCTTGCGCACGACATGATCGCCAAATACGGCATGAGCGAGACCATCGGTGCGCTGTCCTATGACAACGGCGACGAGATCTTTGTCGGTCGCGATTACGAGCGCACGAAGTCCTATTCCGAGCGCACCGGCGGCGAGATCGATGCCGAGATGAAGCGCGTTATCGACGAAGCCTATGCCCGTTGCACGAAGATTCTGGAAGATGACCGTACCAAGCTGACTGAGATCGCGGAATTCCTGCTTGCGCATGAGAGCATGAGCCGCAAGCAGTTTGAAGCCTGCATGCAAGGCGAGCCGATCCCCGCCACGGTGGAAAGCTTCTTTGAAAACGCCAGAAATGCCGTCGAGGATGCTTCCGACACCGACGACGAGTGACGTATTCAATCAATATTTCTTTTGAGCCGGCAGGGCGCTCTCCCGCCCTGCCGGTCATCATCCGATATGCGCCCGTAGCTCAGCAGGATAGAGCGTTCGCCTCCTAAGCGAAAGGCCGCGCGTTCGAATCGCGCCGGGCGTGCCA
>CAYRMX010000059.1:0-8621 GCA_964425295.1 uncultured Oscillospiraceae bacterium
GATGAAGAACTTCCCCGCACAGCTCTCCGGCGGCGAGCAGCAGCGCGTGGCGATCGCGCGGGCGTTGGCAAAAAAGCCGCAGCTTCTTCTCTGCGACGAGCCGACCGGCGCGCTGGACTACGCCACGGGCAAGCAGATTTTGGCACTTTTGCAGCGTCAGAGCCGCGAAAACGGCATGACCGTCCTCATCATCACGCACAATTCCGCCCTGACGGCGATGGCAGACCGCGTGATCCGCTTCCGCAACGGCTCGGTGCAAAGCGTCACGAAAAACGAGCACATCACGCCGGTGGAGGAGATCGAATGGTGACGGGCAGCGCGTGGCGCAAGAACAATCTCCGCCAGCTTCGCCATTCGCTTGGGCGCTATCTGGCAATTTTGGCGATCGTGGCGCTGGGTGTCGGCTTCTTCACGGGCATCAAGGCGGCGCAGCCCGCCATGCTCAAAACCGCCGACAACTATCTGCACAAAACGTCGATGTTCGACTTCCGTCTGATCAGCACGCTCGGGCTGACGGAGGAGGACGCAGCGTATTTTGCGTCGCTGGACGGCGTTTTGACCGCCGAAGGCGCTTACAGCGTCGATTTGATCGTTTCCGACGGCGAAACGGCGCGCGCGGTCAAGGCGCACAGCCTTTCCTCTGCGGTGAACACGCCGAGCCTGACGGCAGGGCGGCTTCCGCAGTATGCCGACGAATGCCTCGCCGACGCAGAGCTGTTCTCCGAGGACGCGCTCGGGACGGTTTTGACCGTCACCGAGACGGCGCAGGACGGCGCACTGTCCGTGCGGGAGGTGACGCTTGTCGGGCTTTGCGAGCTTCCGCTCTACCTCGGCGTCGACCGCGGCACGACGACGCTGGGCGGCGGCACGCTGAACGGTTTTCTCGTGCTTCCGGTGGAAAGCTTTTCCGCGGGAGCGTTTTCCGAGCTTTATCTGACCACGCGCACCGGAGCGGAGGAGCTCTATTCCGACGCCTACGTCAACGCGGTCGACGCCCTGCGTCCCGCGCTGGAAACGGCGCTTGAGACACGGGCGCAGGAGCGCTATGAAGACCTTTTGCGCCTGCCGTCTGCGCCCGGCGCTGCGCCGCCTGCACCGCACACCTATGTGCTCGACCGCGAGTCCAACAGCGGCTATGTCTCGTTCCGAAACGACAGCGCCATTGTCGAGGGCATTGCGAAAATTTTCCCGCTCTTCTTCTTCGCCGTGGCGGCGCTGGTGTGCATGACGACCATGACCCGCATGATCGACGAGCAGCGCACACAGATCGGCACGCTCAAGGCGTTGGGCTACAGCGATGGCGCGATCGCGTGGAAATACATGTCCTATTCGGGCAGCGCGGCGCTCGTCGGCTGTCTTCTGGGCTACGCGCTGGGCACGTGGCTTTTCCCGCTCGTCATCTGGATGGGCTATTCCATGCTCTATGACTTCGCGCCGCTGGAATACGTCTTTGACCCGCTGCTCGCGCTCATCGCGGTGCTTGCGGCACTGCTGTGCTCTGCAGGCGTGACGTGGCTCGCCTGCCGCACGGAACTGCGCCGCATGCCCGCCGCCCTCATGCGCCCGAAGACCCCCAAGGCAGGCAAGCGCATTTTTCTCGAACGCATCCCGGCGGTCTGGAACCGCTTCCCGTTTTTGCACAAGGTCTCCATTCGCAACATCGTCCGCTACAAAAAGCGGCTGGTCATGATGCTTCTGGGCATCGGCGGCTGCACGGTGCTCATCGTCGCGGGCTTCGGTCTGCGCGACAGCATTTCCACCGTCGTCGACGACCAGTTCGAGGGCGTCACGCCCTATGCGCTCTCCGTCCGCTTCACCGCCCCGATGGACGAGGCGCAGCAAGACGCCTTCCGCGAACGCTATCCCGAAATGTCACAGTGCATTTTTGTGGAAACGGCGGGCTACGAAGCGGAGACGAATCGCGGCTTTAGCGCCGTGAACATCGTGGCGACCGATGACCCCGCCATCACCGAGGCTGTCCTGCTCCACAACGGTGACCGTGCCGTCGCCTATCCCGCCGAGGGCGCGGTCATCGACCGCAACCTTGCCGACGCGCTCGATCTCGGCGCGGGCGACCTGCTCACCCTCCGCCTGAACGACACCGCAACGGTTGAGCTGCCCGTTGCGGACGTGTTCGACAACTATGTTTACCACTACGCATTCCTGAGCGCCGTGTCCTATGAGGCTATTTTCGGCGCGCCGTGCGAATACACCACCGCCTACGTATGCACAGACGCCGATCCCTATGCCCTCGGTGCTTCCCTCTCCGCCGCGCCGGAGGTCGCCTCCGTCACCGTCTCCGACGCCCTGCGCGAGATGGTCGACAACACGATGGGCAGCTTGGATTACATCATCGCCCTCGTTGTCGGCTGCGCCTGCGCGCTGGCGCTGGTTGTGCTGTTCAACCTGTGCAATATCTCCATCACAGAGCGCGTCCGCGAGATCGCAACGGTCAAGGTGCTGGGTTTTTATCCAACGGAGACGCTGCTCTACGTTTTCCGGGAAATTCTGATTTTGACCACACTCGGCGCGCTGCTCGGGCTGCCCTGCGGTAAGCTGCTGCACCGCTACATCATGGAAGCCATCCGCATCGACATGGTCTCGTTCCGCATCCGCATCGCGCCGCTGAGCTATGCGCTGGGCTTCGGCATCACGCTGCTGCTGGGCTGCTTCGTGTGCGTGTGCCTGACGAAAAAAATCGACCGAATCCACATGGCGGAATCGCTGAAATCCGTCGAATAACGGAGGAATCTGTATGACTGACGAAAAAATGGTTCAATATGCCGTTGAAGAAGGCTTCGCCGCCGCTGCGGTGGTGAGCACCGACACGATCGTCTTCGACCCGTCGTTTCGCCCCTACTGCGAGGAAAATCTCTGTGGGCAATACGGCGCAAACTACTCCTGCCCGCCCGACTGCGGCTCGCCCGAAGCGATGAAAAATCGCATTCTGTCGCATAAAAAAGCCCTCGTTTTGCAGACAATGTGGGAAATCTCAGACTATTCCGACGCGCCCGCAATCAAAAAAGCAAAAGCCGCCCACAACGCCGCAGAGCTGCGGCTTGTGAAGCGGCTGCGCGCCGAGGGCTGCGGCGGCGTCATCGTCGGGGCAAGCGGCTGCGCCCTGTGCAAGCCCTGCGCGCAGGTGCTCGGCGAGCCGTGCAAATTTCCCGACCTCGCCTATTCGTGCATGTCCGCCTACTGTATTTTCGTCAAAAAGCTGGCAGACAAATGCGGCATGGAATACGACTGCGGCGAAAATCTTCTGGCATTTTTCGGCATGTACGCCTGCGATTAACGCAAACGCAGCCGCGAAAGCCGCATGCCGAGCAATGCGCCACAGACGAGCTTGAGCAAATCAAAGGGCAGAAAGACCAGGCAGCCGGAGACGACCGTCTGCTCGACCGTCCACGCCCCACCGAGCATCCACCACAGGTAGGGCAGCCCGACGGCGTACATCGCGGCAAGCCCCGCAAGCTCCGCCAGAAGCAGCCGCCAAAACCGGCGTGCCCTGCTTTCGCGGCGCGGCTTGGAGAGCAGACCGACGATGAACGCCATCGGGATCATCCCCAACAGGAAACCGAACGTGGGCTTCGCGGCGTACATCAGCCCGCCGCCCTCGGTGAAAATCGGCAGCCCGACGAGTCCCAACAGAACGTAGACCGCCTGCGACGCCGCGCCCCCGCCCGCGCCGAGCAGCAGCCCCGCCATCGCGGTGAAGAAGATCTGCGCCGTGAACGCGATCGGCGGCACGCCGACGTGGAGAAATGCACCGACCGCAGTCAGCGCGGCAAACAGGGCGGTCAGGATCAATTTGCGCGAATTTTTCATAAATTTCCTCCCGTCTGCACCGTTTGGGTGCAGACGCTATATTTTTTCCGACAGTTTTTGCGAAAAAACGATTGCAGTCACGACATTTTCCCGTTATAATTTGAGCATAACGAACAAGGAGGTCTGACCATGCCGCAAACAACGAAATCGAAAAAGCCGGTCTATCTATACGTCTCGCCGAGACTGCTGTGCATCATGCTCGCCCTTGCCTTTCTGCTGGGCGTCGGCTTGACGCTTCTGGTCATGCCCTCCGGCTCGAGCGACGCTCTTGAGAGCACCGCTCCGCCCGAAGCGACCGAGTCGCCCACCGAAGCCCCCACCGAGCCGCCCTATCAGGGCACGCTCCCCGACCTTTCCGACCCGCTGCTTCTGCTGGTCAACCGTTCGAACCCGCTCGGCGCCGACTATGCTCCCGCCCTGACGGCGCTGGACAACGGCATGTTCGTCGACACACGCTGCTATGACGACCTCATGGCGATGCTGCATGCCGGCGCGGAAGCCACCACGACCGTCGACGGCGAGGAAGTCCCGCTGGAATTCGTTGTCTGCTCCGCCTACCGCACCTATGACGAGCAGGAAAAGCTGTTTAACGATGACGTTCAGGCGCTGCTCGACATCGGCAAGACCCGCGAGGAGGCAATTGAGGAAGTGCAAAAACTCACCATGCCCGCCGGATGCAGCGAGCACCAGAGCGGTCTGGCGGTGGACATCGTCTCTGCCTCCAACCGGAGCCTCGACGAAACGCAGAGGCAGACCGCCGAGCAGCAGTGGCTTCAGGCGCATTGCGCGGAATACGGCTTCGTCCAGCGCTACCCCGTCGGCAAGGAAGGTGACATCGATTTTGAATCGTGGCACTACCGCTACGTCGGGCGCGAGGCGGCGCAGTTCATGGTGCAAAACAACCTGACGCTCGAAGAGCTTTGGGCATTGCAATAATATCACATCCGCGCGCCGGAGTCCATCCGATCCTTGCGATTTTCGGCGCAGAAACAGGAGGAATTCGGCTTGGCTTGGAGCATTACCCGCTTTGACGAGGTCGATTCGACCAACAGCGCCCTTAAACGCTGCCCCGACGTGCCGCACGGCACGGTCTTCGTCGCCCGTCGGCAGACCGGCGGACGCGGTCGGCTGGGGCGAGTCTTCGCTTCGCCGGAGGGCGGCGTTTATTTTTCGGTGCTGCTGCGCCCGCAGGTGTCGTTCGACCGTCTTTTGCACCTGACACCGATGGCAGCCGTCGCCGTGCGGCGCGCGATCTCCGACGTCTGCGGGCTGTCTGCCGACATCAAGTGGATCAACGATCTGCTCTGCGGCGGCAAAAAGCTCTGCGGCATTCTGACGGAAGCGGCGGGCGACGCCGTGATCGTCGGCATCGGCGTCAATTGCAGCACGGAGGTCTTCCCGCCGGAGCTGCGGGACATCGCCACCTCGCTCAAGCTGGAGCTGGGCAGCGCGCCGTCGGAGGAAGCGCTGATCGCCGCGATGGTGCGCCGCTTGCAGGAAATGGACACCGCGCTTTTGTCGCAGCGCGAGGCGTGGCTCGCGGAATACGCCACCGCCTGCGTCACGCTGGGGAAAACGGTGCAGCTTTTGCGGGGCGACCGCCGCGAAACGGTCTTTGCCGAGCGGCTGGATGAAAACGGCGCGCTCATCGTTCTCCGTCCGGACGGCACGCGCACAGTCGTCAACAGCGGCGAGGTTTCGGTGCGCAGCGCGGAAAATTGAAAAAAATACTTGCGTAAATTCGAAAAATCGGTATACTATAACCAAGAGAAATTTTAATCGGAGGTCGATCTGTATGAAGAAAAACAATCATCTCGGAATCATCTGCTCCATCGTCGGCGGCGTTGTCATCGCTGCGACGGTCGTTGTCGCGCTGATTCATTTCTGGGACGACATCAAGAAGCTTCTCCCCTGCTGCAAGTGCAACGAAGAGCTGGAAGAGTTCGCCGACATCGAGGAATAACCCCCGCTTCGCGACGCTTGAGGACTGCGCTTCGCAAGCACTGCGTCTTGCGAAGCCTGAGATTTGCACCGTTTGAAGCTTGAGATTTGCAAATCCGCGCAAAGCAACCACCCCGAACCGTAACGGCTCGGGGTGGTTGCTTTGTAATGGCTCGGAGCGTTTTTGTTGCGCCGAGCGGTTTCCGATCACGTTTGCAGGGGACGATGCCTACATCGTCCCGCAATCTGCGCCGCCGCGCAAATTTGAAGCCGACACCGACGCTATTCACGATTCACTCTCCACGCAACGGCAGGGATTCCCCCGCCGCTGCGCGGTGATTCGCGTCTTATTTCAGCGGTTCGAAGTCCTCTGCGCCGTGCTTGCACAGCGGGCAGACGATATCGGGCGGCAGGGTTTCGCCCTCATAGACCCAGCCGCAGATCTTGCAGACGAAGCCGTTTTTCTGCTCCTGCGTGGGGGCAGGCTTCGGCTTGATGTGGTCAAAATAGTAGGCATAGGTCGCAGACGGCGTCTCGCTCAGTGTTTTCGCCTCCGTCACCTCGGCGATGAAAAGGGTATGCGTGCCGCAGTCGACGGTCTCGATGACCTTGCCGGAAATAACGGCATTCGACACGCCCGGCACATAGCGCAGACCGTTGACCGTGCGCGCTTCCGGGGTAGCGGCGAACTTGTCGGCGTCACGCCCGCTTTGGAAGCCGTACTGCTTGAAAACACCGAAATCCGCGTCCTCGGAGAGGATGGAGAGGTTGAATACACCCGTGCGGGCGATCATGTCATGCGTCAGGTTGTCCTTGTTGACCGCGACGGAGATACGCTTCGGCGAATCGGTCACCTGCTGGGCGGTGTTGATGATGCAGCCGTTGTCGCGTCCGTCCTCGCGGGCGGAGAGCACAAACAGGCCGTAAGACAGGCAGAACATCGCGTCGTTTTCCACTGTGCCCGCCGGGGTCGGCACGGGCGCGTCGGGCAGCAGAGTAGCGCAAAGGGCGTCCGTCAGCGCGTCCAGCTCCGGCGTCTGCGAGGCGGCAAAGGCGGAGGTCACGCGCAGCGTCTCGTTGAGGATGGTGTTCTTGGGCAGCTTGGAAAGCAGGTCGCGCATGAGCTTGCCCGCCGTCGGCGCCCACGAGCCGTTTTCGATCAGGGCGATCGTGCGGTTTTGCAGGTTATGCGCCACAAGATCGTGCAGCAACGATTCCATTGTGACGAAAATGCCGGCGTTATAGGTCGCGGAGGCGAAGACCAGATGACTCCAGCGGAATGCGGCGGCGATGATATCCGACGCAGGCGTAACGGAGACGTCAAACATGACAGTCTTCACGCCCCGCTCGCGCAGGCGCGTTGCCAGCAGCTCGGCGGCATTCTCGGTGTTGCCGTAAATTGAGGCGTAGGCGATCATCACGCCCTGTTCTTCGGGGGTATAGGTGCTCCAATGGGCGTATTTTTCGATGAATTCGTTCAAATGTCTGCGCCAGACGAAGCCGTGCAGGGGGCAGATCATGTCGATCTCGACCGTCGACGCCTTTTTCAGCAGCGCCTGCACCTGATTGCCGTATTTGCCGACGATGTTGCAGTAATAGCGGCGCGCTTCGTCCATATAATCGCGCGCGAAGTCCACCTCGTCGGCGAACAGCGCACCGTTGAGCGCGCCGAAACAGCCGAACGCATCGGCGGAGAACAGGGTCTTCGTGGTAACGTCATAAGTCACCATAACTTCAGGCCAGTGAACCATCGGCGCGGCGAGGAAGGTCAGGTCATGATGTCCGGTCCGGAAAATATCGCCCTCGTTGACCGTCATAATGCGGTTTGCGAGGTCATTTCCACCGCGGAAGTTGCGCATCATGGCGGCAATGCGGCTGTTGCAGACGACGGTCGTCTCCGGGTGGCGCAGCAGCAGCTCTTCCATCGTGCCGGAATGATCCGGCTCCATGTGCTGCACGATGAGGAAATTCAGTTCCCGCCCGCCGAGGACATGGTCAAGATTTTCAAAAAAGGTGCGACTGACCGCACGGTCAACGGTGTCGAACAGGACGGTGAAATCGTCCATCAGGAGATAAGAGTTATAAGAAACGCCGTCCGGCACGGAATAGACGCCCTCGAACATGGCAAGGCGGCGGTCGTTTGCGCCGACCCACCACAGATCCTCTCTCACCTTGCGAACACAGTACATAGATTTGCTCCTTTCGGTTGGTATTCTTTTCCGTATTGTACCACAGCCGCGCCGTCTGTGCAAGTGGCTCGCGGCGTGCTTGCAGGGATATTCTGCCCAAAAATCCCCGCTTTCCTTTCGGAAAGCGGGGATTTTTAAAGCCTTTTTACTTCGCCTTCGGGCCGGCGGCGGCGATGTGCGCAGGCATGTTCGGGTACTTCTTGGTGAAGTTCTCTTCGAACATGGCCGCCAGCTTGTTCGCCTGTGCGTCATAAGCGTCCTTGTCCGCCCAGAGGCCGCGTGCGTCGAGCATTTCTGCGGGAACGTTCGGGCAGGAGGTCGGATAGTCGACGTTGAAGACGTCATGATGCTTGAACTCGACGTTGTCGAAGTCGCCGTTGAGCGCAGCGGAGACCATCGCGCGGGTGTAAGCCAGCTTCATGCGCTTTGCGCCGGAGGAAGCGGAGCCGCCTGCCCAGCCGGTGTTGACCAGGTAGACCTTCGCGCCGCTCTCGCGGATGCGCTTGCCGAGCATTTCGGCATAAACCGACGGATCCATCGGCATGAACGGCTCGCCGAACAGGGTGGAGAAGGTCGGCTGCGGTTCGGTAACGCCGCGCTCCGTGCCGGCGAGCTTGGAGGTGAAGCCGGTGACGAAGTGGTACATCGCAGCGTCCTCGTCCA
>CAYRMX010000060.1:0-8586 GCA_964425295.1 uncultured Oscillospiraceae bacterium
GAAGCACCTTGCCCAGCAGCTTGCTCGCGAGCAGACTTCCCTGCCCGCCGACGCCGACGATCATGATATTTTTCGTTTTCATGCTCAGTCCTCCCGTAACGCGTCAAACTTGCAGAGCTGACGGCAGACGCCGCAGCCGGTACAGAGCGTATTGTCAATGTGCGCCTTGCCGTCGGAAATGCTGATGGCAGGGCAGCCGATTCTCATGCACATCTTGCAGTGGACGCATTTTTCCGTGTCGACGTGCAGCGGCGCTTTATGCTTGACGTATTTGAGCAGGGCGCACGGACGGCGCGAGATGATGACGGATGCTTCGTTGGCAGCAAGCTCCTCCCGGATGACGCTTTCGCATTGCGCAAGGTCATACGGGTCGACGACGCGGACGCGGGCAATGCCGAGGGCATGGCACAGTGCTTCAAGATCGACCTTGGCAGCGGGGTCGCCCTTGAGGTTGAAACCGGTGGTCGGATTCTGCTGGTGACCGGTCATGCCGGTGATGGAATTGTCGAGAATGATGACCGTGCTGTTCGAATCGTTATAAGCGATGTTGACCAAGCCGGTCATGCCGGAGTGCATAAAGGTCGAGTCGCCGATGACGGCAACGGTCTTGCCGCTTGAAGCACCGCCGTTTGCCTTGTTAAAGCCGTGAATCCCGGAGACGGAAGCGCCCATGCACACGACGCTGTCCACGGCGTTCAGGGGCGCGACTGCACCGAGGGTATAGCAGCCGATGTCGCCGATGACGGTCAATTTCAACTTGGAAAGGACGTAATACAGTCCACGGTGCGGGCAGCCGGCGCACATGACCGGCGGACGGGCGGGAATGTTCTCCTGCAAGGCACTGCCCTGTGGCGCGGAAAGCCCAAGTCCTACTGCGACCTTGTTCTGCGACAGCTCGTCGATGTTGGAGAAGCGGTTTTTGCCCTCAACGTTCAGACCGAGCGTCTTGCAGAAGTCTTCGATGAAGCCGTCAAGCTCCTCGACGACGACCACGCGTTCGCACGAGGCGCAGAAGTCGCGCAGCAGCTTTTCCGGCATAGGGTAAATCATGCCGAGCTTGAGGACGCTGATATCCTCGCCGCAAACCTCACGGACATATTGATAGCTTGTGCTCGACGTGATAATCCCGAGCTTCTTTTCCGTTCCGCGCTCAACGCGGTTGCAGGGCGCGGTCTCGGCAAATTCCGCCAGCGCGCGCAGCCGTTCTTCGACGACAGGGTGGCGCTTTTTGGCAAACCCGGGCATCATGATGTACTTGGGTGGATTTTTTTCATACGGCTTCTGCGCGACCTCGACCCGCTCCGACGGCTCGACGATGCTCTGTGAATGCGCCACACGGGTACACATTTTGTAAAGCACGGGCGTGTCGAAGCGCTCGGAGATCTCATACGCCAGCTTGGCAAATTCCAGCGCCTCGGCGGAGTCCGAGGGTTCGAGCATCGGCAGCTTCGCTGCCTTGGCATAGTTGCGGGAATCCTGCTCGTTCTGCGAGCTGTGCATTCCGGCGTCGTCGGCAACGCCGATGACCATGCCGGCATTCACGCCGGTATAGGCGATGGTGAACAGCGGGTCGGCAGCGACGTTCAGCCCGACATGCTTCATGCCGCAAAAGCTCCGTTTTCCCGCAAGCGACGCACCGAACGCCGCTTCCATTGCGACCTTTTCATTCGGCGCCCATTCTGCATAAATTTCCGCAAATTTCGCCGCGCACTCGGTAATTTCGGTGCTGGGCGTTCCGGGATAGCTGGAAACAAAGCTGCACCCCGCCTCAAACAGACCACGGGCGGCGGCTTCGTTGCCGAGCATCAGTGTTTTCATAGTCGTTCCCTCGCTTTCCGCAGGTTTTTGTCATTATACTGCAAAAATACACAAATTTCAACCGTTCAGCGTGTCGTCTGCGACTCGACGAGCCTGCCGTGGCAGTATTTTTCGCGCAGGACAGGCTTTTCGATTTTGCCGGTCGGGTTGCGCGGCACGCGGTCAAAGATGACGCGGCGCGGGCGCTTGTAGCGCGGGAGCGACTTGCAGAAGTCGTCGATCTCGTCAGCGGTGCATTCAACGCCCTCTTTCAGCTCAATAATCGCCGCAGCGATCTCGCCGAGGCGTGTGTCGGGCAGACCGATCACGGCGACATCCTTGATCTTATCATTGCCGCGCAGAAAATCCTCGATCTGCACGGGATAGAGGTTCTCGCCGCCGGAGATGATGACGTCCTTTTTGCGGTCGACGAGGTAGATAAAGCCGTCCTCATCCATTCTTGCCATATCTCCGGTATAGAGCCAGCCGTCTTTGAGCACCTCGTCGGTCGCTTCGCGGTTCTTATAGTAGCAGAGCATGACGCCCGAACCGCGAACGATCAGCTCTCCGACCTCGCCGTCTGCAACGGGCGCGCACTGCTCGTCAACGATCTTCGCCTCCCAGCCGTAGCCGGGCTTGCCGATCGCGCCGACCTTGTCGATGTTCTCCACGCCGAGGTGGACGCAGCCCGGCCCGATGGACTCGGACAAACCGTAGTTCGTGTCATACTGATGATGCGGAAAATGCTTCATCCAGCGGTGAATCAGGCTGGGCGGGACGGGCTGTGCCCCGATGTGCATGAGCCGCCACTGATCGAGCAGGTAGTTGTTCAGGTCGACCTTTCCGGACTCGATCGCATCGAGCAGATCCTGCGCCCACGGCACAAGCAGCCAGACGATCGTACACTTTTCTTCCGTGACCGCACGGAGGATCCATTCCGGCTTCACCCCGCGCAGGAGGACTGCACGGCTCGCGGAAACAAGGCTTCCGAACCAATGCATCTTCGCGCCCGTGTGATAAAGCGGTGGAATGCAGAGAAAAACGTCGTCACGGGTCTGCCCGTGGTGCTTCTGCTCGGTCAGGCACGAGCCGACGAGTGCCTTGTGATTATGTAAGATGGCTTTGGGGAAGCCCGTCGTACCGGAGGAAAAATAGATCGCGGCGCAGTCGTCTTCGCAGAGGTCGACCGGCGGCGCAGAGCGCGAGCAGTAGTTGACCAGTTCCAGATAGCTTTCGGCAAAAGCGGGAACGTGCTTGCCGACATAGAAGAACGTCCGCACACACTCCAAGCGGGAGACGATCGGTTCAAGACGGTCGGTAAATTCCGGCCCGAAGACCAGCACGTCGACATCCGCAAGATCGAGGCAATATTCGATCTCATCGCCGGAATAGCGGAAATTCATCGGTACGGCAATGCAGCCCGCCTTGAGAACGCCGAAATAGATCGGCAGCCATTCCAAACAGTTCATCAGCAGAATGCCGACCTTCTGTCCCTTGCGGAAGCCGCGGCTGAGGAGCAGATTGGCAAAACGGTTTGCCTTTTTGTTAAACTGCGCCCATGTGATCTCGCGGCGATACGGGAGATCCGGGCGGGTATTTTCGATGAGGCTGAAATCACGCCATGTGACCGCGCGGTCACGTTCCTCGGAGGGATTGATCTCGACAAGCGCCGTTTCTTCGCCGTAAAGTCGGGCGTTTTTCTCCAGAAAATCCGTAATAACCATCGCATTCTCCTTAAAATAGCACACAAATTTGAACAAAAAACGTCCTCTGCACAAGCAGAGGACGAGAAACTCCCGTGGTACCACCTCTATTGGTTCTCAGCGGACGCAAGGCGTCCTGCGCGGTAACGGGCGCGACCGTCTCCCCCTACTTCGCTTCGGGAAAGCCGCTCGGAAAGGTATTCGCGCTCCGCGCCGCCGCTGTCTCGCACCGACCGACAGCTCTCTAAAGGTGCATTCGTAGCGTTACTTGATTTCGTCATTGCGTTCTATTATCACTGTTACTTTACCACTTTTAACCATTAAAGTCAAGGATTATTTTTGCAAAACGAATCCATTCATTGAAACCTGTGCAACCGCTGTGCCCAGCTCGTCGCAGACGTCGACGGTATAGAGCGTCGTGCTTCTGCCGTGCTTGACGCAGCGCGCAACGGCGATCAGCTTTTCCCCTTTCGCCGCACCGAGGAACGTGATGTCCGAGTGCAGGGAGATAACATCCGTCCCCTCGGCATAGCCATTGGCGGCAACAGCGGAGGCAAAATCCGCCAGCGTAAAAATCGCTCCGCCCATCGGCGTGCCGCGCGCATTGCGGTGCACGGGCGTGATGGGCATTTCGCAGACGGCGTACTGCGGCTGCGCCTCGGTGATGGTGATGCCCGCAGCCTCGGTCGCAAAGCGATCACGGCAAAAGGCTTCCCGAATTTGTTGGAGCTTCGTCATCGATCATTTCCTCCGTCCAGAGATAGTCGTCCGTTTGGCTCAGGGGCGTGAAGCTGTCCGCCGCCGAGACCTGCGCAACGCACAATGCGTCGCCCGCGTTCGGCGAAAGATCCGTCACGCGCAGAAGCGTATCGGACACGAATTCCGTTTGACACGGCTCGTCATTCAAAAATGCCACGCTGTAGGGCGTGAAATGTGCGCCGTGCAGCAGCCACGTTTCCTCTGTCTCCGCCTCGACCTCGGAAAGCACGACGTCCTCCACGTCAAAGCGCATGGGTGCACGCAGCTCCGGCTCGTCCTCGGCAGAATAATGCTCGCCGTCGATCATGTCGTACTCCAGAAGCTGCAATGCCTGCTGGTATTCGGCAAGGTCATCTCCGGCGTAGCTGTAGCTCTGGTGCAGACGGAAGATCGCTCCTTCGTGGATGCCGCATCGGTCGAGTACATAAGCGCCGAGGTGATAGGTCTGCAAATTGCAGTCGGCTTTTGTCAGATCGAAATTCGACCAGAGGACATATTCCGTCGACTGCGTGTCGCCGCGGGAAAGCTCCTCCTGCCGGATGTTGAAGCTGGGAAGATGGTCTCCGTAAAAGACGACGACGGTCGGCTCATTGAACAAAGCCAGCGCCTGCACCAGCTCGCCGATAAAGGTGTCGCACTCCTTGAGCTGATAGAAATAGTATTCCATGCCGTTTTGGCGCGCTTCGTCCGGCTCACCTGTGACGGCGATGGTCGGCACGTCCTCCATCGGCGTCTTGGGATAACGCCCATGCGGCTGGACGGAGACGGCAAACACGAGGTCGCGCTCCCCGGTCGATTCCAATGCCTTGACGATCTCGCCGGTCAGGACGGTGTCCTTCGCCCAGCCCAGAGGGTTCAGTTCGACGTCGTCCATGTATTCCAGCGAGGTGAAGGTGTCAAAGGAGAGGTTGTCATAGACGAGGTGGCGGTCATAAAACGTGGCGTTGTTGTTGTGGATGGCGTGCGTGCGATAGCCGAGGGTGGAAAGCGTCGAGGCGATCGAGCCGGGAATTGCAGAATCGACGATAGTCATATAGGGATATTCGCCGACGCCGAAATGACTGAGATTCATCCCAGTGAGCACCTCGAACTCCGTGTTTGCCGTGCCCGCGCCGATGCACGGAACAGAGAGCAGTCCCGTCGAGCAGGTACTTTTCAGGCGTTGAAAGTTCGGCACGGGATTTTCTTCCGGCATCAGATAGCGCAGCGCCTGCGGGTCAAAAAACGACTCAAGCTGCACGAAAACGATGTTCGGCGTGTTCGTTTCGGTCGCCGGAAGCTCCTTTTGCGCATTGAGCACCTCATCGACCTCGTCGGGCGTGTAGTCCACCGGCTCGTCGACGCCCTCAGTGACGAGGCTGGTCGAGAAGCAGTAGACAAAGCCGTTGTCGTGGTACGCCTTGGGCAGGCTGTGGAATGCCGACGGGCGGTCGAGCAGCCCCGTGGCAAACAGGAACACCGTCAGACCAAAGAGCGCCGCCCCCGCCAGAAGCACCTGTGCCAGTCCGAACAGAAAGATCGATCGTTCCTTTTGCGCCCGAACCCAGAGAAACAAGATCGTGCCCAACAGCGCCGAAATGCCGAGCATCAGCAAAAGCAGCAGCACATGAGAGAGGTATTTTTCAAAAATATCGCGCACGGAGGACATCAGCCAGATGTCCGACGCAGTCAGCGGCATGGAGCGGTACGTCAAAAGGATGAAATCCGTCAGCGACAGCCCCAGCCAGACCGTGCAGATCAGCAGGAACCAGAACCGCCGCTTGCGGAACAGCAGTGACAGACTGACCGTGAAGTAGATCACGACCGCGCCGTAGAGGAACGAAAGGGGCTTTGTCACGAGATAAGCGACGGTGTCGTCGATCGAGCGGCGCGCCAGCACCTCGATGACCGCGTTGAGCAGCAGCGCCGTGAGAAAATACGTCAGCAGCAGCCGTGCATTTTTGCGATTCCACTCCCCGCGCAGACTTTCCGCGCGAAAATAGGATAACACATCAACTCCTCCGTTTCTTTCGAAATTTACTACAGTATAGCATTTTCGTGAAAAAATGCAACCGTTTTTTCTGAAAAACCGCCCGAAACGCCCTGCAGCGCTTGCAACTTTCGGGTGAAAGTGTTATAATATCTGCAAATATTCAGCGGTCTGATACAGACCCGAAAGGAAGCAGAAACATGACGACCATTGACATTTATTCCGGCTTTTTGGGCGCCGGAAAAACCACACTCATCAAGAAAATGATCAAGGAGGCCTATGTCGGCGAGCAGATCGTCCTGATTGAGAACGAATTCGGCGAGATCGGCATTGACGGCAGCTTTATGCAGGAGGCGGGCGTCCAAGTCAACGAGATGAATTCCGGCTGCATCTGCTGCTCGCTCGTCGGCGACTTCGGCAGAGCGCTGACGCAGGTCATTTCCGAATATCATCCCGACCGCATTCTCATTGAGCCGTCCGGCGTCGGTAAGCTCAGCGACGTCGTTGCCGCCGTGGAGCGCGTCGCGACCCCGGAAGTCTGCCTTGGAAGCTTCGTCACCGTCGCCGACGCGACGAAGTGCAAGGTCTATCTGAAAAACTTCGGCGAATTTTACAGCAACCAGGTTGAAACCGCTTCGACCATCATTCTCAGCCGCACAAGCACGATCTCCGAGCAGAAGCTTGACGAGGCGTTGACTCTCCTGCGCGCACACAATCACGACGCCGCCATCATCACAACCCCGTGGGATGCGCTCGACGGCAGGCAGATCCTCGAAGCCATGCAGCGCCGGCACACCCTCAACGAGGAGCTTGCCGAAATGGTCGAGCATGCACACCATCATCACGACGAGCACGAGCACTGCTGCCATCACGACCATGACCATGACGAGCACGAGCACTGCTGCCATCACGACCATGACCATGACGAGCACGAGCACTGCTGCCATCATGACCATGACCATGACGAGCACGAGCACTGCTGCCATCATGACCATGACCATGACGAGCACGAGCACTGCTGCCATCATGACCATGACCATCATCACAATCATGACGCCGACGAGATCTTCCGGAGCTGGGGCGTCGAAACGGCAAAGAAATTCACTGCCGAGGGGCTTCAGGCGATCCTGACCGCGCTTGACGACGAGGAAGCCTACGGCATCGTCCTGCGCGCCAAGGGCATCGTGCAGGCAGAGGACGGAAGCTGGCTGCACTTTGACCACGTTCCCGGCGAGATCAACGTCCGCACCGGCTGCGCCGCCGTGACCGGTCGCCTGTGCGTCATCGGTTCGAAGCTGAACGACGCCGCCGTCGCCGCCCTCTTCGGCGTGTAAGGAGGCTGCCATGCCCATTCCCGTCTATGCTTTCACCGGCTTTTTGGACGCCGGAAAGACCAAATTCATTCAGGAAACTCTCTGCGACACGCGCTTCAATGCCGGCGAGCGGACGCTTCTTCTCATCTGTGAAGAGGGCGAGGAGGAATTTGACGTCTCCGCCTATCCTTATCCGCATGTCTATCCCGAAGTCATCGATCAGGCGGAGATCACGCGCGGCACGCTTGCGCAGCTTTTGAGCAAGCACCGCGCCGAGCGGGTCGTGGTCGAGCTGAACGGCATGCAGCTTGTCGGCGATTTTTACCGGAAAATGCCGCAGGACTGGCAGATCGCGCAGGAGGTCATGTTTGCCGACGGCACGACGATCGAGGCTTACAACGCCAACATGCGCTCACTGGTGGTCGACAAGCTGACCGGCTGCGAGATGGTCGTCTTCAACCGTCTTCCCGTCGGCACGGACATCATGCCGCTGCACAAGCTGGCACGCGCCCTCAACCGCCGCGTCGGCATTCTCTATGAATACACCGACGGCACGACGCAGTTTGACGAAATTGAAGATCCCCTGCCCTTTGACATCAACGCGCCTGTCATTGAGATCGCCGACGAGGATTTCGCCCTCTGGTATCGCGACATCAACGAAGAACCGAAAAAGTACAAGGGCAAGACCGTCCGCTTCAAGGCGCAGGTCGCGCGGCTGAAAAAGGAGCGCGAGGGCTACTTTGCGCCCGGTCGTTTCGTCATGACCTGCTGCGTCGAGGACATTCAGTTCATGGGGCTTCCGTGCAAGTATGACCGCGCCGCCGAGCTGCGCGCCCGCGATTGGGTGACGGTCACGGCGAGCATCGAGGTACGCTTCCACAGTCTCTATCGCGGCGTCGGGCCTGTTTTGACGGCGCAGAGCGTCGAACCGGCGGAAGCCGCCGCGCAGGAAGTCGCCACATTCTAATACACAGGCAAAACGGCAAGCGGTTTCCCGCTTGCCGTTTTTTTAGATTTTCTGCTGCTCCATGTATTGCAGCACGCG
>CAYRMX010000061.1:0-8522 GCA_964425295.1 uncultured Oscillospiraceae bacterium
GTCTTGTAGACCAAATCGTGATGGTCCTTGCGGATGACGGGCTTGTTGGTCGGAATTTCCACGATGTCGATTCGGTAAATTGCGGAGAATTCCTCCTCCTCGGTCAGCGCCGTGCCGGTCATGCCGGAGAGCTTGCCGTAGAGGCGGAAGAAATTCTGGAACGTAATGGTCGCGAGGGTCTTGTTCTCGCTTGCGACGGAGACGCCCTCTTTGGCTTCGATCGCCTGATGAAGCCCCTCGTTATAGCGGCGGCCGTACATCAGACGACCCGTGAATTCGTCGACGATGATGACCTGCCCGTCCTTGACGACGTAGTCGATATCGCGTTTCATGATACCGCGCGCCTTCATCGCCTGATTGATGTGGTGGACGAGGGTGGTGTTTTCGATGTCGGAGAGGTTTTCGACCGCAAAATACTGTTCCGCCTTGGCGATGCCGCTTGCCGTCAGGTTCGCGGTGCGCGCCTTTTCGTCGATGTAGTAATCGCAGTCGAGATCGTCCTGATCTTCCTTTTCGTCGGTGGTGGCGAAGACCTTTTTGCGCAGCCCGGAGACGAAGAAATCCGCCATTTCATAGAGTTTGGTCGATTCTTCGCCCTTGCCGGAGATGATGAGCGGCGTGCGCGCTTCGTCGATCAGGATGGAGTCGACTTCGTCGACGATGGCAAAATTGTGCCCGCGCTGCACCATGTCCGCCTTGTAAAGCGCCATGTTGTCGCGCAGATAGTCGAAGCCCAGCTCGTTGTTCGTGCAGTAGGTGATGTCCGCGCGGTACGCCTCGCGGCGCTCCTTGGACGAGCGGTCGTGGACGATCAGCCCGACCGTCAGACCGAGGAAACGATAGACCTTGCCCATCCATTCCGAGTCGCGCTTGGCAAGATAGTCGTTGACCGTGACGATGTGAACGCCCTGCCCGCTCAACGCGTTGAGGTACGCCGGCAGGATCGCGACGAGCGTCTTGCCCTCGCCGGTCTTCATCTCGGCGATGCGTCCCTGATGCAGGATGATGCCGCCGATGAGCTGCACGCGGTAAGGGCGCATGCTCAGCACGCGGTCGGCAGCCTCACGGCAGACGGCAAACGCCTCCGGCAGCAGATCGTCAAGCGTCTCGCCCGCCTGATAACGGCTGCGGAATTCGTCGGTTTTGGCGCGGAGCTGCTCGTCGGAGAGCGCTTTCATGTCCGAGCCGAGGGCTTCAATGCGGTCGACCAGCGGCAATATCTTTTTGACCTCGCGCTCGGAGCGCGTGCCGAACATCTTCGTGATCAGTCCCATTTTTTTCTGACCTTTCCTTGTGATTGATACATTATAACACAGAATGTCCCGCAAAAAAAGCGGGAAGCGAAAAACCTAACAGAAAATTCACACATTTCGGGCGCAACCGGCGGTTGTGCAACCGAATGTTGCTGGATTTCAGCGTGCGCGCAGGTTACAATCCTCCTGCGGCACTTCGTCAAAGGTGATGACGGTGTAGTAGCGGGGATTTTCCCGACGCACGCGCTCGTCGACGAGCTGCGTCAGCTCGCTGCGGCGCTTGGTCATGGAAAAAGGAAGCGCCATGTCAAAAATCAGGTTCGTGTGCCCCGGACCGCGCACCATGCGAAAATCGTGCGTGCTCAGGCAGGGGTCGACTTCCCGCAGTGTATCTTCGACCACGGCGCGCATGTGGTTCAGCTCCTGATCGTCGGTCACGATGGGGTCGTAGTGAATGACCAGATGCACCCGCAGCTCGCGCAGCGCGTCGCGCTCAATGTCGTCGATCAGATCGTGGCAGTGCAGCGGGTCTTCGTCCGCGCTCATTTCGGCATGCACCGTCGCAAAGCACTGCCCCGGGCCGTAGTCATGAACCATGAGGTCGTGGATGCCGAGGATGCTTTCGTGCGATAGAATGAGGTCGGAAATGCTCCGCACCAGCTCCGGCGAGGCTTTTTCGCCCAGCAGCGGGCTGATCGTGTCCTTGGCGATCGAGCAGCCCGACCAGAGAATGAAAATCGCCACGAGCAGACCAATGTAGCCGTCGACGTGCAGCTCAAAGCACAAACTCAGCACGCAGCCGAGCAGGACGGCAGCGGTGGAGATGACGTCGTTGCGGCTGTCTGCGGCGGTCGCCGCGAGCGTCTGCGAGCCGATGCGCTTGCCGAGACGACTGCAAAACAGCGACATCCAGAGCTTGACCAGAATGGACGCGACCAGCACGCCGATCGTCACCGCCGAGACGGCGACGGGCGCGGGATTCAGGATCTTTTCAACGGAGCTTTTTGCCAGCTCCGCGCCGATGAGCAAAATCAGCGCTGCGACCGCCAGACCGGAGAGGTATTCGATGCGGGCGTGCCCGTAGGGGTGCTCGTCGTCGGCGGGGCGCTCGGCGAGCTTGAAGCCCAGAAGCGTCACAAGCGACGAAGAAGCGTCGGACAGGTTATTCACGGCGTCGGCGCTGACCGCGACCGACCCGGAGAGCAGACCGGCCGCCAGCTTGCCCGCAAACAGCAGGAGATTGCAGACGATTCCGACCACGCCTGCCAACGTTCCGTAAGCCGCGCGGACGCGGGGTGCGGCGGTATTCTGATAATCCCGGACAAACAGCCGGAGCAAAAGCTGCGTCAAGAAAATCCCTCATTTCCGGCGCGGTATGCGCGCCCGTGGTTCATTCAGCCTACTATTATACTGGATTTCCCGCGGAAAGTACACTCTTTTTTGTCAAAAGACTTCCATTTCGAAAATTCTGTGATACAATAGCATGGAGAGTCGGGAAACCACCATGCGAAAGCGAGTAGCGGCGCTTTCGCCCAACGTTAAAATGAAAAGGAAACTATGAAAAGAACAATCAAATACTTAAAACCCTATCGCAGCAAGCTGTTTCTCGCAGTGCTGATGATCTCGATCTCCACGCTCTGCGACCTGCTGCTGCCGACGCTGATGTCGGACATCCTCAACAACGGCGTCAAGGGGCGGGATTTTGCGTTCATCCTCCTGCGCTGCGGCGAAATGCTCGCCGTTGCCGCTATCGGACTCGGCGGCGTTCTCTGGGGGACGAAGCTCAGCAGCGACGTGGTCGCCGCGTTCTGTGCCGACCTGCGGACGGACGTATTCCGCAAGGTCAACACGCTCTCGTTCGAGGAATTCGGCAACCTCGGTACAGCCGCCCTCGTCACCCGCGCCACGCACGATGTCGAAACGCTCTCGTGGGTCGCCTCCATGCTTGCCGGCACGGTCGCGACCATTCCGATGCTCTTTGTCGGCGGCGTCGTGCTCGCCATGCGCAAGGACGTCGTGCTTTCGCTGATCCTGATGGCCTTCATCCCGATCATCGTGGTCGCCGTCATCCTGATCGGCAAGCGCGTCCTGCCGCTGTGGGATCGCTCCGACCTGTATATCGACAAGCAGAACGCCATCATGCGCGAGCGTCTGCGCGGTATCCGCGTTATCCGTGCGTTCAACTCCGAAGCGCATGAGCATGAGCGCATTGCCGACGCCACGCACGTCATGGCACACAACATCATCAAGGGCAACGTCTCGATGGGCATTTTGAATCCCCTGTCGCTGCTGTTGCTCAATCTTTCCGTCGTCCTGATCGTCTATTTCGGCGGCTGGCGCATGGTCAACGGCGTGAGCGCCGTGAGCGCGGGCGACATTTTCGCGATCATTCAGTATGTCACGATGGTCATGAACGGCGTCATCATGGCGTCCTTTGCCATCGTGATGTACCCGCATGCGCAGGTCGCTTCGCGCCGCATCGGCGAGGTCATGGACGCCGAGGGCATGGGCGACGGCTCGGTGGGACGCAGGGTGGCGCTTTCCGGCGACATCTGCTTTGAAAACGTCAGCTTTTCCTACGGCGGCGCGGAAGACGCCGTGCGCGACATCACGTTCCGTATCCGTGCCGGACAGAAAATTTCCGTCATCGGCGGCACGGGAAGCGGCAAGAGCACGCTCATTTCGCTGCTTCTGGGCTTCCGCCTGCCGACAAGCGGACGGGTGCTCTTTGACGGTGTGCCGACCACGGAGCTGAGCAAGCATACCCTGCGCGCGGGCATCAGCAGCGTGCTTCAGGGCGCAGCCATCTATTCCGGTACGATCGGCGAGAACATCCGCATGGGCGACCCGAATGCCTCGGCGGAACGGGTCGAGCAGGCGGCGCAGATCGCGCAGCTTTCGGACTTCATCGCCTCGTGCGAGGGCGGCATGGACTATGAGATCAAGCAGGCGGGCAAGAACCTCTCCGGCGGGCAGAAGCAGCGCCTTTCCATCGCCCGCGCCATCATCAAGGACGCGCCGATCTATGTATTCGATGACAGCTTCTCCGCGCTGGATTTCCTGACGGAGAAGAACCTCCGCGCCGCGCTCAACGAGCACATCCGCGGCAAAACGCAGATTGTCGTGACGCAGCGCGTCACCTCCGCCATGAGCGCCGACTGCATTTTCGTCATGGAGCAGGGTCGACTGGTCGACGCCGGAACGCATGACGAGCTGCTCGCCCGTTGCACGATTTATCAGGAGATCTTCGCATCTCAGACGGGAGGCGGCGCGAAATGAAAGAGAAGAAACAACCCGTGATCCGCCGCCTTGTGATGGAAACGAAGCCCATCTGGAAATGGCTGGCGCTGGCGTGCGTGCTGTGCATGGTCATCATCGTCTGCTCCATCGTCTCGCCCAAACTGCTCGGCTCGCTGATCGACGAGCTGTATGCCTACTGGGAGGGCGACTATTCCGGCGACCTGCTGGCAAACATTCTGCCGATGCTGGGCGTCCTGCTGGCGGTCTACGCCGGCTACAGCCTGTTCAGCTATCTCAAAATGCTGCTGCTCAACAACGTTGTCAGCCGGTATTTCACCTGCACGCTGCGCATCCGCATTTCGGAAAAAATCCGGCATCTGCCCGTGCGCTATGTCGATCAGACCCCTGTCGGCGATGTCCTTTCGCGCATGACCGACGACGTTTCCACGATGGGCAACTATGTCCACCAGATCGTCGACACCCTCATGACCGGCTTTTTGATGATCCTCGCCATCGCCGTGATGATGCTGCGCGAGGACTGGCGTCTGGCGCTGATCGTTCTGGCGCTTACTCCGGCGTCGCTCCTGCTGGCGTCGTTCCTGTCGTCCAAGAGCGAGAAACACTATTATAATATGTTCACCGAGGGCGGCAACCTCAACTCGCTGGTTGAAGAATCGTTCACGAATTTTGCCACCACCAAGGCGTATAACCTCGAGGAATACACCCAGAGCAAGCACGCCGAGGTCAACCGCCGCCGTCAAAAGGCAGAAGCGACCGCGAACTTCACCTCGTCCATCGTCCGCCCGATCATCGCCTTTTCCAACGCGCTGGCGTACATCACCATCTGCCTGCTCGGCGGTTGGCTGCTGGTGCGTGGGAGCATCGGCTCGGTCGGCGTGGTCGTGACGATTTTGCTCTATGCCAAGCAGTTTTCCGCCCCACTCGAGCAGATCGCCGGCGGCTTCGGCGATTTGCAGCATGCCAAGGCGGCTGCGCGCCGCGTCTTCAAGCTGCTCGACATGGCGGAGGAAGAAAACGCCGACGGCGCGCTCCCGCATGCGGCGGAGGGCAACATCCGCTTTGAGCACGTCGATTTTTCCTATGACAAGAACAGCCCACTGATCGAAAACCTGAACATCGACGTCAAGCGCGGGCAGAACGTCGCCATCGTCGGGCCGACCGGCGCGGGCAAAACGACCATCGTCAACCTGCTCATGCGCTTTTATGACGTGGACAAGGGACGCATTCTGATCGACGGCATCGACTGCGCGACCCTCTCGCGCGAGGAAATGCGCAGTCAGTTCGGCATGGTCTTGCAGGACACATGGCTCTTCCGCGGCACGATCGCGGAAAACGTCGCCTTCGGCAAGCCGGACGCCACGCGCGAGGAGATCATCGCCGCCTGCGACCGCGCCTATTGCGACCATTTCATCCGCACCCTGCCCGACGGCTACGACACCGTCGTCGGCGACGATTTGACGAACCTTTCCGGCGGTCAGAAGCAGCTTCTGACCATCGCCCGCGCCATGCTCGCCGACCGTCGGCTGCTGATTCTGGACGAAGCGACCTCCAACGTCGATACCCGCACCGAGATCCTGCTGCAAAAGGCGATGGATAACCTCATGCGCGACCGCACCTGCTTCGTCATCGCGCATCGCCTGTCGACCATCGTCGATTCCGACCTCATCCTTGTGCTCGACCACGGAAGAATCGTCGAACAGGGCACGCACCGCGAACTGCTGGCAAAACACGGCTTCTACCACCGGATCTATACCAGCCAGTACGCCATCTGAACCACGCACCAAGGGAGCGCTTACACGGGCGCTCCCTTTTGCAATGCTGCAATGGCTGTGAGGCGATATTGGAAGAAATTTGCAAAAATGAAGCCCGCCTTTGAAAGGCGGGCTTCATTTTATATGCTCTCAATCGAGCGCGATTCAATCAAGGCTTGCGCCGAGGTCGCGGTATTTGCTGTTGAGCGGGCTGTCGCAGTCGGCTTCTTTTTGGTAGCGCCCGACGACGTTCGCCGCCAAGTCCACCGGCAGCAGCGTTCCCGCGCCGGCGACGCAACCGCCCGGGCATGCCATGCCTTCGAGCAGGTAGCCGTCGTATTTTCCCGCCTTTGCCAGCGCCAGCAGCTTGCGGCACTCGACCAGCCCCTCGGCTTTGACGGTTTTGACCTCGCGCTCCGAATCGGTCTGACGGATCAGCTCCGCGACCGCATGTGCAACGCCGCCGGAAACGGCAAACCCGCGTCCCGCAGCCGTGCCCTCGCGCATGGACTCGCCCTCGGGCAGGGCGGCAAAATCGATGCCCTTTGCCTCGAACATGCCCTGCAATTCCTCGAAGGTCAGGACAAAATCGACGTCCGAACGGATGTCTTCGCGGATGGCTTCCAGCTTTTTCGCGGCGCACGGGCCGACAAAAACGACCTTGCAGCCGGGGTGCTCTTTCTTTTGCAGTCGGGCGGTGAAGACCATCGGCGTGAGCGTCATGGAAAGGTTTTTCGCCTGCTCCGGGTAGCGCTTGTGCGCCATTGCATGCCACGCGGGGCAGCAGGATGTTGCCATATAAGGCTGCTTTTCCGGCACTTTTTCAAGGAAGTCTTTTGCCTCCTCGATGGTACACAGGTCGGCGCCGACGGCGACCTCCACCACGCGATCGAAGCCGAGCTGACGCATGGCGGTGGTAAATTTTTCGGGCGTGGAATTCTTGCCGAACTGCCCGATGAATGCAGGCGCGACGATGGCGATGACCTGGTCGCCCTGCAAAATGGAGCGGATGACCTGGAAAATCTGCCCCTTGTCGACGATCGCGCCGAACGGGCACGAGACAAGGCACTGACCGCAGGCGACGCACTGCGACTGGTCGATGACGGCTCTGCCGTGGTCGTCCATGCCGATGGCGTCCATGCCGCACGCCGCCTGACACGGGCGCTCCATGTGGATGATCGCGTGGTAAGGGCAGGCGCGGGCGCACTTGCCGCATTTGATGCACTTGTCGGGGTCGATGCGGCTCTTGCCGTTGATGAACGAGATCGCGCCCTTGGGACAGACCTTTCGGCACGAGGCGGCAAGGCAATTCTGGCAGTTTTCCGTCACGCGGTATTGATTCGTCGGGCACGCGTGACAGGCGTAGGGGATGATGTTGATGAGCGGCGGCTCATAATATTGCTCCGCGATCGCCGCATGGTCCATGCCCTCGGTCATGAGCGAGCGCGTCTGCACCGGGCGGATGGAAAGCCCCATCGCCAGACGGACACGTTCGCCCGCGATCGCACGTTCCAGAAAGATGGACTCGCGGTGCAGCGGGCTGTCGCCGGGGACGATGATGTAGGGCAGATCCTCCGCGCGGGAGTAATCGCCGCCCTCGTAAGCCATGCGAGCGACCTCGGTGAAGACTTTTTTTCGAATGTCGGTAATGAGAGAAGGAATGCCGCGCATTGGAAAACCCTCCGTTTGCGATGAATTCGGCTGCGGCACGCGCCCAGCCAAGGCTATTATAGCGGTTCTTCCGCCGCTTGGCAAGCCTTTGCCGCCCGCTTTTTCCGCAATGAATATCGGAAAATCGAATATGAAATATTCCCTGCCGTTTTGCCGATGCTGAAAATGCTTTTCCGCGGCGCGGGCAAGGTCTCGCTGCGGCTCGGTCACGGCACAGCGGCGGGAGTAAGCCTCCGCCCCTGCCCTACAAAAGCGGGGTGTCGAGGACACCACCCCTTCGTTGCGCAGTTCGATAGACATTCCGTAGGGGGGATGCCTATTGCGAAGCTGTTGCCGCAATTGCACTGCGTCCGCAGGTCGGAGGAAAACTCCGATCTGCGGACGTAAAACGTTTATTCCAGCTTCGCGCCGGCGGGGATGGCGTCGTTGAGCATGATGAGATTCAGCTTTTCCTCGCCGTTTTCGGTGTGGATGGCGGACATCAGCATGCCGCACGACTCGCGACCCATCATCTTACGCGGCGGCAGGTTGATGATTGCGAGCAGGGTCTTGCCGACCAGCTCCTCGGGCGCATAGAACTTCGCGA
>CAYRMX010000062.1:0-8503 GCA_964425295.1 uncultured Oscillospiraceae bacterium
AGCGGGCCGCCGGAGTTGCCGGGGTTGATGGCGGCGTCGATCTGCATCATGTTGATGGGCGTGCCGTCGGTGTTGATCTCACGGTCGGTGGCGCTGAGATAGCCAACGGTCATGGAATACGTCAGCTCGCCCAGCGGGTTGCCGATCGCCGCGACGCCCGAGCCGACGGCAAGGGTTGCGGAGCTGCCCAGCGTGACCGTCGGAAGTCCGCTTGCCTCGATCTTCAGCAGAGCGATGTCGCTTTCGGCGTCATAGCCGAGCACCGTTGCGGGGTAATCCGCGCCGTTGCAGAGCGTGACCGTCAGCGTCTGTGCGTTTTCGACAACGTGGTAGTTGGTCAGAATTTCTCCGTCGGCGGAGATCAGAAAGCCCGTGCCCGTGCTGGCGATGGCAGAGGACTGCCCGAAAATGTTGTAGCCCGTCGATTCATTGGAAATACCCACGATGGCGGGGACGTTGGCGGTGTAGATCTCCGCCGGAGTCAGCGCGCCGTTTTCGGAGAGGATGGGCGTGACGTACTGCGGAAGCTGCGGCGCGGTCTCCGTTGTGGCTTCCAGCCGTTCAAAGCGTTCTTCAAACCGCTCTTCCAGAACGAAACCCGTGACCGCCGCGCCGATCGAGCCGCCGAGCAGCGCGCAGCACAGCGCAATGACCGCGATCAGCAGCCCCGTGCGCTTCTTTTTCGGGCGTTGCGGCGGCATTTGACCGTAGGGGTCGTACATGGGCGGCTGCTCATAGACCGGCGGCTGCTCATACAGCGGGGGATGGTCGTAGACCGGCTGCTCGTATTCCGGCGGCTCACGGTCGGGCTGCTCCGGCTCGTGCGGCGTCGGCTCGTTGTCAAAAGGAAACTCGTTGCTCATGATGATGCTCCTTTGCTTCGATGTTTTGTTCAGCATAGCGCAAAAATGTTACCGAAGTATGAAATGTGGAAAAAAACTTTGAAAAAAGGCTCACAGACAGTCATTTTGCTGCATGATGTGCAAAATAGTGCTGTCCGTCTGGCGCATGCCCTGCTGCGCGAGCAGACCGACGTTGGCAATCGTGTCGTCGACCGAGCCGGCGACGATGCCCTCGCCGTTGCGGAACTCGCGGCGGTGCAGATACATGCGGTAGCCCAGAATGCCTGCGTCGACCGCGGCGGCGATTTTGGCGGCGCAGGAGGGCTTGGCGCCGTCACAGATCGTGCCGGAGAGGATGGCGACGGCGTTGACGATCGTGTGCGCCACGGCGGAATAGTCCCCGCCAAGCAGGTAGCAGATGCCCGCGCCCGCGCCGACACCTGCCGAGATCGCCCCGCAATAGGCGGACAGCCGCCCGATGCCGCTTTTTTGGTGGATGGTCACAAGGTCGGAGACGAGCAACGCGCGGTAGAGCTGCTCCTGCGTTGCGCCGATGTGTCGGGCGTAGACCACAACGGGAAGACAGGCGGTGATGCCCTGATTGCCCGAGCCGGAGAGAATGACGACCGGCTTTTCGCAGCCGCTCATTCTGGCGTCCGAGCCGGCGGCGGCATATGCCTTTGCCTGCTGCTTGACGTCGTCACCGTAATCTTCGAGCAGAATGCGCCCGATCTGCGCGCCCCATGCGCCGCGCAGCCCCTCTTCGGCGATGGCGGAGTTGTATTCGATCTGGCGGTCGAGCAGCGGCGCGACCGCTTCGAGGGGCGCGGTGTCGGCGAAGCGGAGAATGTTTTCCACATTCAGGCAGCTTCGGTCGGTCATATGCTCCTCGGCGGCGTCGACGACCGGCAGGTCGCGCAGCACCTCGCCGTCGCGCTCCATATAAATGATGTTCGTGTGATGATTCGTGATGCGCACACGCGCGGAATGCGCGCCCGCTGCGGCGCGGAGGTCGATGTCCAGCTTGCACGGCGAAGCACCGCAGGTGATCTCAATATTGACGCGGCGGAGAAATTCGTCGACCTGCGCAAGCTGCGCGTCGGTCAGCTCGGCGAGCACCTGTAGCCCGTCGCTTGCGTCTCCTGCGACCATTCCGGCGGCAATGGCGGGGCGAATGCCCTTGCGCCCGCCGGTGTTCGGGACGACGACGGACTTGACGTTTTTCAGAATGTTGCCGCTGAGCACTGCCTCCACGCAGTCGGGCAGCGCGCCGAGAAGCTCGCGCAGCGTGGCGGCGCAGTAGGCGATCGCGATCGGCTCGGTGCAGCCCGTGGCGGGCACAAGCTCCTCGGTCAAAATCGCAATGTAATCAGACGTATTCATGGTGGAACTCCTCTCGTTGGCAGATCGTTTGCCGAACACGGCAAGGCGCGCGAAGTGGGCGGAAAGCCTTGCAAACACCGGACTCTACCGGTGGTAGAGTGCGGCTCTCCGGCGGTAGATTGTGGGTCTCCGGCGCGTGGAGCGGGGAAAACGGAGCGGTGGAGCGGAAAATGCGCAAGTGGCGTGACTTTTCGGCGCAAAGCGGGTAGGATGTGGGCAAGGAGGTCGAGGAAAATGACAAAACGACTTGCAAAACTGCTTCGCGCGGTGATGACGCCGCCGGTATTCGCGGCGGCATTGTGTACGCTGCTGTATGTGCTGCTTCCGGGCAGCTTTGCTTCCGCGGAACATTTTTTGGCGGCGCTGGGCTTTTTGACGGGATTGCCGCTGCTGGCATATCCCATCGCGGCGCTCATTCCGACTCTGCGCCGCAAGGGGCGCGAGGGACAGCGGAATCTGGCGCTGGTGTTTTCCGTGGTGGGCTACGTCGGCGGTTTCGCCTTTGCCATGCTTGCAGACGGCACGGTAACGGAAAAGGTGCTCTTTGCGACCTATCTGTGCTCCGGCGCGACGCTGGCGGTCTGCACGCTGCTGCATTTTAAGGCGAGCGGGCATACCTGCGGCTGCTCCGGACCGATCGCGATGCTGGCACTGTATGTCAGTCCGTGGTTTTTGTTCTGCTATCCGCTCCTGACCCTCACGGTCTGGTCGAGCCGCCACCTCGGACGGCACACGCCCTCACAGCTTCTCGTCGGAGCGGTCATTCCCGTGGTTATGATGTTCCTTTGTCGGGCGGAATTCATGTTTTTCCTCCCGTAAAGGTCAATTCAACGAAAATTCACCCTCAGTCAGCAGCGCATCGACCGCTTCCCGCAGACCGGGCGGAAGCGCCGCACCGGCGGAGACGACCTGCGCGGCGGCGGTCTGCGCCTGCTTCAAAACGGACAGATCCTGCGCAAGATCTGCCATGCGGAACAGCGGCAGACCGTGCTGGCGGCTTCCGAAAAAGTCACCCGGCCCGCGCAGCTTGAGGTCTTCCTCCGCAATGCGGAAGCCGTCGCTCGTGGCACAGAACGCCTTGAGCCGTTCGCGCGTTTCCGCCACGCGGCTGTCCGAAACGAGGACGCAGTAGGACTTGGCGTCCCCGCGCCCGATGCGCCCGCGAAGCTGGTGGAGCTGCGACAGACCGAAGCGGTCGGCGTTTTCCACCACCATTAGCGTGGCGTTCGGTACGTCCACGCCGACCTCGATGACGGTCGTGGAGACCAGAATATCCGATTCCCGCGCGGCGAAGGACTGCATGACGGCGTCCTTTTCCGCGCCTTTCATTTTTCCGTGCAGCAGGGCGACCCGAAGCTCCGGGAAGACCGTCTGCTGCAAGGTCTGCGCCCACTGCTCTGCCGCCTTGAGCGATTCCGTTTCGCTCTCCTCAATGGCGGGACAGACGATAAAGCTCTGATGTCCCTCGGCTGCCTGCCTGCGGATGAATTCGTTGAGACGCCTGCGGTAGCGTTCGTCGACCAGAAAGGTGTCCACCGGCTGTCTGCCCGGCGGAAGCTCGTCGATGACCGAGACTTCCAAGTCGCCGTAGAGAATGAGGGCGAGGGTGCGGGGGATGGGCGTGGCGGACATGATGAGCAGATGGGGCGACGCGCCCTTGGCAAGCAGCGCCGCGCGCTGGGCAACGCCGAAGCGGTGCTGCTCGTCTGCGATGACCAGACCGAGGTCGCGGAAGACCGTCGCCTCGGTCAACAGGGCGTGTGTGCCGATGACAAGATCGAGCGTGCCGTCGACGAGCGCCTGACGGCACGTCTTTTTTTGCGCCGCGCTCATCGAGCCGGTCAGCAGCGCGCAGCGCACGCCGAGGGCGGAAAGCTGCATGGAAAGGCGCTCGAAATGCTGCTTTGCCAAAATTTCGGTCGGCGCCATGAGGGCGACCTGTTTGCCGTTTTGCACGGCGCAGTACGCCGCAGCGGCGGCGACCATTGTCTTTCCGCTGCCCACGTCGCCCTGCACCAGCCGGCTCATCGGTGTCCCGCGCCGCAGATCGGTCAGGATCTCGTCGATCACGCGGCGCTGCGCGCCCGTCAGACGGAACGGAAGCGAGGCATAAAACGGCTCCATTCCGTCCGTGCGCAGCGGCGGAACGGCGCGGAGCGTCCGGCTTGCCCGCACGATGCACAGCGCGGCGGAAAAGAGGAAAAATTCTTCGAAAATCAATCGCTGCTTCGCTGCCTCCAGCGCTTCGGCTGAGGTAGGCGAATGGATCTCACGGCACGCGGTCACAGCGTCGCAAAGACCGTATTGCACGCGGACGTCCTCGGGCAGGACTTCTGCCGGCGTGCAGCGATCGAGCGCGAGCGCGACCGCCTGCATGACCGCCTTGTTGGTCAGCCCGGCAGTGAGCGGATAGACCGGTACGATGCAGCGCGTGACCTGCCCGGCGGAATCAAGCGGCTCGAAGAGGGGATTGACCATCGCATAGCCGAGGTAATCACCCGTCACCGTGCCGTAAAAGCAGTAGGTTTCTCCACGGCAGAGCTTTTCGGCAAGATATCCGGCGTTGAAAAACGTCAGATTCAGCCGCCCGGTGTGGTCGGCAACCGTGAGCTTCGTCACCTCAAGCTGACGTCTGCCCGGTTTGGGGATGCGATGCGTCTGCGGCGTGGAGATGACGGAGGCGACGAAGCACGCGGGCGTGTCCGCCTCGAGCGAGGCGACGGGGAGCAGCTTCGTGCGGTCTTCATAGGTGCGCGGGTACAGGCGCAGCAGATCGCCGAGCGTCGAAACGCCGAGCTTGGCGAACAGCTCTGCTTTTTTCGGCCCGATGCCCGGCAATGTTAAGATGGAATCGCCCGCGTTTGCCATGTGCGCCTCCTGCATTCGATGTTTACTCATATTATAAACCATTCTTTGTGTGATGACAAGCCGGAAAAAAGCAAAAGCCTGATGGAAAGCTCCATCAGGCGGATAAATCCTATTTTGCTTACGCCATCGCGTTCATCTTGAGCGTCATGCTGCTCTTCTTGCGGGCGGCGTTGTTCTTGTGAAGAATACCCTTGTTCACGGCCTTGTCGACAGCGACGACAGCGGCGGTGTACGCGGTGCCGGCCTGTGCCTTGTCACCGGAAGCAACAGCGGCGTCGAACTTCTTGATGGTGGTCTTGAGAGCGGACTTCGCCATCTTGTTCTTCTCGTTGGCAGCGCGGGACAGGGAGACTCTCTTCTTCGCAGACTTGATGTTGGGCATGAATTTGCACCTCCTCTATTGGTGTTATCTCAAAAACCATAATTCACTTCATGCAGAAATACATTATAGCGACTAAGGCTCATAAAATCAATAGTTTTTTTGAAAATTTGCAAATTTTTTTGAAATCGGCAGAGACTAGCTCCACAAGGAGGCGGTTTTATGGCAATTCGAACCGATTTGGCGCTGGAAGCCAAGGCACTTTGGGAACGGTCGGCGGAAAAAACGACCCATCTTGCGGGTGTTCGGGCAACGCAGCGAGAGCGTGACGGGACGCCGATCACGCAGGTCGACATCCTCGACGAGCGGGGAAGTGCGGCGCTGGGAAAGCCCGTCGGACGCTATCTGACGATGGAGCTTCCGCGCTATGACCGCGACGCAAGAACACCTGCGGCGGTGCTTGCGCAGGAGCTGCGGGAGCTTTTGGCGCTTGGGGAAGGGGAGAGCGTCCTCGTCGTCGGGCTGGGGAATCCCGCCGTGACGCCCGACGCGCTCGGACCGCAGACGGTCGCTCGCCTGTTCCTCACGCGCCATCTGATCGCGAGCCTGCCGGAGCAGTTTCGCCTCTGCCGATCGGTCAGCGCTGTTACGCCCGGCGTCCTTGCGACGACCGGCATCGAGAGTCTGGAGCAGGTGCGCGGCACGGTGGCGCACGTCCGCCCGGACCGCGTGCTGGCGATCGATGCGCTGGCTGCCGGGAGCATGGAGCGTCTGTGCCGAACGGTGCAGCTTTCCGACACGGGCATCGTCCCCGGTTCGGGCGTCAGGCAACCGCCGCGCCGCCTTTTCCGCCGAGACGCTCGGCGTACCGGTCTGCTCGCTGGGCGTTCCGACCGTGGTCGACGCGGCGGCGCTTTGCGAGGGGGCGGAGGAGCGGATGGTCGTGACGCCCCGCGACATCGACGCGCAGCTTCGCTACCTCAGTGCCGTGCTCGCCGGCGGGATCAACCTCGCGCTGCACACGGGTTTTGCGTATGATGATTTTGTACAATTTGTTCCGAACGCATAAATATTGTTATGTAAACCGAATATACAGCGAATGCGAAACGCTTTGCACAGTGCGGCTGTGCAAAGCCCTGTGCATAATGTGCAAAACTCTTGAGAATCCGTGGGGTTTTTCAAAAAATCGAACGGCGGGATTTTTTGACGGCGGTGCATAAATGTATGTATAACCGAGCCGAATGCGGTTTCAATAATCGGGCATAAAGCGGCACGAAATGTAGTTATGTCAACTAAAACATGGCCTTTCCTGTCGGAAAACTTTGAAGATTGCGATTTCCGGGCGAAAATGAGGGGCGCTGTAAAACGACAAATGCGGCACAAAATCGCCCGTTTTCGTGAAAGTGACGAAATTCGTCGTTTTCCGCCCGCAGCCCGCCGCGTCGTATGAAAACCGTTTCTTGGGAAATACTGTTTGCAGGTTTTCCAAAAAGAAACGGAGGAACGAGCATGCAGGGGAAAGTCGAGATCTGCGGTGTCAACACGTCGCGGCTGAAAACGCTCAAAAACGAGGAGATGGTGCGCCTGCTCAAACGCTCGCAGGCGGGAGACGACACGGCGCGCCAGCAGCTCATCGAGGGAAATCTGCGCCTTGTGCTGTCCGTCATCCAGAAATTTCTGGGGCGCGGCGAGAACCCGGACGATCTGTTTCAGGTCGGCTGCGTCGGACTTTTGAAGGCGATCGCCAATTTCAACACCGATCTCAACGTCCGTTTCAGCACCTACGGCGTGCCGATGATCGAGGGTGAGGTCAAGCGCTACCTGCGCGATTACAGCGCCATCCGCGTTTCACGTAGCGTGCGCGACACGGCTTACCGCGTTTTGCAGTGCAAGGAGGCGATTGCCGCCGAGACCGCCCGCGAACCGACGCTCGAGGAAATCGCCAAGCGCCTTGCTCTGCCGACGGAGACGGTCACGCAGGCGCTCGACGCGATGGCGACGCCCGTTTCGCTCTATGAGCCGGTCTATTCCGACGGCGGCGACCCGCTGACGGTCATGGATCAGGTGCGCGACACGAAAAACACCGATGAGCAGTGGCTCGAACGCATCGCCCTGCGCGAGGCGATCGCGGCGCTGGGCGCGCGGGAACGCCGCATTTTGTCGCTCCGATTTTTCGACGGCAAAACGCAGATGGAGGTCGCCTCGGAGGTCGGCATTTCTCAGGCGCAGGTCTCGCGGCTGGAAAAGAATGCCATCAGCACTCTGCGCAAGGCGATCTGCGTTTCCTGACGGGCATTTTGCCCGTCCGCCGCGCATAGAATGAGGCAGTCTATGAAGGCGGTGAGACGCATGTGTAATCGGTTTTCGAATCTGAAATGCAAGGAGGTCGTCAATATCTGCGACGGAGCGCGGCTCGGCTACGTCTGCGACGTGGAGATCAACACCTGCGACGGACGCATCCGCGCGATCATCGTGCCCGGGCCGTGCAAGTGCTTCGGACTGCTCGGGCGGCACGATGACCTCGTCATTCCGTGGCAGTGCATCCGCCAAATCGGCGGCGATATCATTCTGGTCGACGGTGACATGGAGAAATTTCGCCTTCCGCGCGCTAAGGGAGACTTTTTTCGCTGAAAATTCTTCGAGTTTTGTAAAAAAGTGCTTGCAAACGGGCGAACGGCACGCTATAATAGTACGGCGCGGGAAATCGACACCCCCGCGACATCAAAAACCACACATCCCGGGATGCTCCGTCCCAGTGCCGCTTCGCGGTGGACGGGGGAGATGATCGGGGTGGCGGTCAAAACGAAAAGGAGAACAAACAATGGCAGTCGTATCCATGAAGAGCCTGCTCGAGGCAGGCGTCCACTTCGGTCATCAGACCAGACGTTGGAACCCCAAAATGGCGCCCTACATCTACACGGAGCGCAACGGTATCTACATCATTGACCTGCAGAAGACCGTGAAGAAGCTCGAAGAGGCTTACAACTTTGTCCGCGATCTGGCGGCAAACGGCGAGAACATCCTCTTCGTCGGCACGAAGAAGCAGGCACAGGATGCCATCAAGGAAGAGTCCGAGCGCGTTGACCAGTTC
>CAYRMX010000063.1:0-8234 GCA_964425295.1 uncultured Oscillospiraceae bacterium
TAGCGATTGCGCGCGCCCATCGCTCCCTCTGATGAGGGAGGTGTTTGGTACGCAGTGGAATCGATAGCCGCTCCGTAGGGGGCGATGCCCACGTCGACCCGCCGCACACGGCGTCGAGCGACTTCAATGGTTCATGGAGACACATCGGAGAGGGTGTCTCTACAGGGTTCTGTCGCACTGTATCTGCCTGACGAGCCGGGGGAACGCATGGAAAAGAAATGGTCGTGCAGTCCAAGCAGGGCGGACTGCACGACGCGCTGAATCTATATGAAACGGAGCAAATGCCGCGATGCTCCGCTCATATATAAATGTTCAAAATTTCTATGCTTCTTGGAAAATTCACCGAGGTTGAGGCGCTTTGGCGGCGATATTTTAATTTCCCGACGTTCTATTTCCCGGCTTTTCTGCCGCTCAGACAATTGATGAGGACATAGACCGCCACGAGCAGTGCCACCGAGCCGCCCATGATCGCGTACATTCCGCCGACCGGGACGCGCTCGCCAAAGAAATAGAGGTTGCAGTCGACGCTGTCGCGGATGGCGTCGATGACCTCCGCAGGGAAGCCGATCGACTGCATTTCCTCCAGCACGCCGCGCAGGGCGTGGTTGCGCAGGAGCGCCGTGCCGTAAGTTCCGGGCAGGAACGAGAGCAGCTTCTGCAAGCCCGAGCCGAATTGCGAGATCGGCATATATGCGCCGCAGATGAAGCCGTAGCCCGCGCTGACGATCGTGCCGACTGCCGAGATCTGCCCCTGCGTGCTCAGGAAAAAGTTGATGATCGAGGAAAGCGCCGTGCCGAACATGGTCAGGAGAAATACGTCGAGCACGATGCACAGGACGTCCTGTACGGACAGATACCAGCCGACCTTGGCGATATAGAGCAGGCTGACGCCCATTGCGACGAACGAAACGAGCAGCGTCGAGAGCAGTGTTGCCAGATAATAGCCCATCGCCATTGACGAGCGGCTGACCGGCGAAATCGTCAGGTCGGCACGCGCGCCGCTGACCTTATCCTGCACCATCAGCATGTTTGAGCAGAACGCAACCGTCACGCAGCTCACCGCCAAAAGCGAGGAGAAAAGCTGCGCGCCGACCGTGCCGTCGAGCACGTCGTCGGGGACGAAGACGCCGGACGGAATGGCACTTGCGAAGCTGTCGCGGTAGACGTTCGCCAAAAATGTCGCATAAAGAACCAAAAGAATAATCGGCGTGATGAGCGAACTGAAAAGCATCCCATGATCCTTGAAAAACAGCTTGCTGTTGCGCCGGGTGAGTGCAAGGGTCTGCCTCATTGCGCCGTACCTCCCGTCAGTTTTTTGCCCGTTACGGCGAGGAAGACGTCGTCCATCTTGCCCTTGGTGATCTCGTAGTCGCGGAAAAGCTCCGGGTGCTGCACGATCAGCGCTGTCGCGGCGGCAGTGTTCGGCACGGCGACACGGCAAGCGTCGCGGATGTGCTCCGTCGGGAGATTCAGCGCGCGGACAGCGTCCTCCGCGGCGCCGTAGAGGGTGATAAAATCGCCGGTGTATGTATTTTTGAGTTGAAGCGGCGTGCCCTCGGCGGCGATCTTACCGCCGTCGAGGATGACTACATAGTCGGCGTCCGCCGCTTCTTCCATATAATGCGTCGTCAAAAAGACGGTCATATGCTCCTCGGCGCGCAGGCGGGCGATGACATCCCAGACCGTTTTGCGCGTCTGCGGGTCAAGTCCGGTCGTCGGCTCGTCGAGCACGAGGATCTTGGGTTTATGCAGCAGGGCGCGGGCGATGTCGATGCGGCGGCGCTGACCGCCGGAAAGCTTGCCGACCGGGCGCTTCATCAGCCCGCCTAAGTCGAGCAGATCGGAAAGTTCCTTCAGGCGCGTCTCAAACGCCTTGCCGAAGATGCCGTAAAGCGCGGCGCGGCTTTGCAGATTGTCGCGCACGGACAGCGCTCCATCGAGGGCGCAGCCCTGAAAAACGACGCCCAGCTTGCGCTTGATGCTGTCCAAATGCGTGTCGATCGTCTCGCCGTCGATGCGGACGCTGCCGCTGTCGCGGGTGAGCTGTCCACACATGATCGAGATGGTCGTGCTCTTACCCGCGCCGTTGACGCCGAGGAATGCGAACAGCTCACCCTCCCGGACACGGAAGCTCAGGCCCTGAACCGCCCGAATCTCGCCGAAGTGCTTGTTCAGATGTTCGATTTCAATGATGTTTTCCATAATGTGTTCCTTGCCGCGATTCAAAATCCCGCCGAAAAAAACAATAGGGCAGTATAATCGCGATTATACATTATTTGTGAATGTTTGTCAATATTTTTCGAAAATTCGCACTTAAAAGCAGCTTAATTCACAAAATGCTCTGCGATTTCTACGCCATAGGCGACTTTTTCGGCAGGGACGGTCGTTGTCAGTGCAGCTCCAAAATTTCGGCAATTTCCTCGCGCGAGCGCAGCCCGCTGATGCGCTGGACGATCTCGCCGTTGTGCAGCAGCACGAGCGTCGGCACGCTCAGGATATCAAACTGCTGCGCCAGCGCCTCCTGCCGATCGATGTCCACCTTGCAAAATTTGCAGTGTGCGCCGAATTCGGCGTCCAGATTTTCCAGAATCGGCATCAGCGCCCGGCACGGCGCGCACCACGCCGCGTAAAAGTCGATCAGCACGGGTCGTTCCGTATCTTCGACCTCGGAAGAAAAATTTTCGCGTGTCAGATTTGTCATTATCTCGCCTCCCGCACCTATTTTGCGCAGAATTGTGTCGAAATATGACAAAAGCGTGCCGGAAAACCGGCACGCTTTTCTGCTTATATTACAGCTTTGCCGCACGAACGACCAGCTCTGCACAGGCGTCCACGCCCAGCACACCGCTGTTGAGGCAGAGGTCATAGTTCTGCGCCTGCCCCCAGACACGACCGGTATAATTCTTATAGTATACCTTGCGCTTCTGGTCTTTTTCGTTCAGACGCTTCATCGGCGCTTTGTCGCTCTCGCCGTAGCGTTCGACGATCCGCTTTGCGCGGCTTTCCATGTCGGCATGGATAAAAACGTGCAGGCAGTCGGTGTTTTCGCGCAGCACATAGTCCGCACAGCGCCCGACGATGACGCAGTTTCCGCGCGTTGCCAGTTCTTCGATCAGGCGCGTCTGCTCGATGTAGAGCTTGTCATAGACCGAGATCATCTCCGCCGAATGCTGATTTGCCGTGGCGATGCTGAACAGCAGACTGCTGCGGGCGTTGGCATATTCGCCGCTTTCCTCGATGAACTCCGGGGCGTAGCCGCAGCGCCGTGCGACCTCGTTGACCAACTCGTGGTCATAAAAATCGTAGCCCAGATGCTGCGCCACGAGCTTGCCGACCGAGCGGCCGCCGCTGCCGAATTCCCGACTGATGGTGATAATGGTTTTCATGCAGATCCCTCCCGCGTCATGTTCTTGCTGTGTTGCGTGATCGTGGTTTGCCTTTCTGTTTATAGTATATCACATCATGCAAAAATCGCAAATATTTTTTTGAGCCGACATACAAATCTGTGCATTTTGCCGATCGACGTCCTGAGATGTGTCATGCCGCGCATGAGCAGAATAAAAGGGCGGGATAGATCCCGCCCTTTGGATTTATTTTGCGAGGGTATAGATTTCGGCTTCCCAGGGGTGCCATGTGCCGGGGCGGGTGATGGACGGCTGCTCGCTTGAATAATTACTCAAAACGCGAGTCCATTCGAACTGCGTGACCTCGGCGGGAAGCTCGATCTGCACATGCTCGTCGGAGAAGTTGCAGACCGTGAGCATCGTTTCACGGGCGCAGGAACGCAGGAAAACGACCATCTGCGGATGCTCGAACATCAGGAAGCGGAAGCTTCCGTCGACGACGGCGGGGTGCGTTTTGCGCAGGGCGATGAGGTGCTTATAGAAGTCGAAGATGGAGTTCGGCGAGCGGCGGTCGGCGGCGTAGTTGATCTCGGTATAGCGCGGATTGACTCGCAGCCACGGCTTGCCGGTGGTGAAGCCGGCGTTCTCGCTGTCGTCCCACTGGTAGGGGGTGCGGGCGTTGTCGCGGCTGGTGTCGCGGAGCTTGGAGAGCGCCTCCTCCGGGTCGACGCCCGCTTCGACCATCGTGTTGTACTTGCCGACGGTGTAGCGCTCGTCATAGTCGTCGATCGTCTCGAAATAGACGTTGGTCATGCCGATCTCCTCGCCCTGATAGACGAACGGCGTGCCGGGCATCATGTGCGTCAGGACGGCGAGTAGCTTTGCCGATTCCACGCGGTATTCGCGGTCGTTGCCGAAGCGGGAGACCTGGCGGGCGGAGTCGTGGTTGGTGAGGAACTGGGAGATCCACGCATTGTGCTGCATGAGGTCGATCCAGCGCTGCTGCGTCTCTTTATATTCGTTGACGGTGATGATGTTGGGGTTCTTGCCGATCTCAAAATGGAAAACCATGTCGATCTCGTTGTGGCTCTGGCAGATATAGTCCAGCGCGCCGTCGGAGGAGAGGTTGCCCGTCTCGCCGACGGTCATGCAGTCATACTGCGACCAGACGTTTTTGTTGATCTCGCGGAGAATTTCGTGAATGCCCTCGACGTTGGTGCAGATCGCGCGGTCGACGACATAGCCGTGAATGCCGACGGGCGGCATGGGCGGACGGGTGGAGTCGGGCAGACCGGCGGGCTTCTTCAGGCGGTTGATGGCGTCAAGGCGGAAACCGTCAACGCCGAGGTCGAGCCACCAGCGCATCATGCGGTACATTTCCTCGCGCAGAGCGGGGCATTCCCAGTTGACGTCGGGCATGTGCCACGAATAATTATGAAGGTAATATTCGCCCGTCTGCTCGTCAAACTGCCATGCCGAGCCGCGACCCTCGAAGAAATAGTTGCCCCAGTTGTTCGGCTCGCTGCCGTCGGGCTTGGGAGCACGCCAGACGTAATAGTCGCGATAGGGATTGTCCTTGGACTTGCGGGCTTCCTGGAACCACTTATGCTGGTCGGAGGTGTGGTTGAGCACGAGATCCATGACCACGCGGATGTCCATGCCGTGCGCCTTGTCCAGCAGCTCCTTGAAGTCGTCCATCGTGCCGTAGGACGGCTCGATGTCCTGATAATCCGAGATGTCGTAGCCGTTGTCGACCTGCGGAGACTTGTAGATCGGATTGAACCAGATGCAGTTGATGCCCAGCTCCTTGAGCTGCGGAAGCTTGGAAATCACGCCGCGCAGATCGCCGATGCCGTCGCCGTTGGAATCGCAGAAGCTCTTGCAGTAGATCTGATAGACGACTGCCTCCTGCCACCATTTTTTCTCCATGAACATGCTCCTATCTGTCGTTTTTTGCCCCCATGCGGGTTACAATTCTGATTATATAGCGCGTTTCGGCGAAAAAGTCAACCTCTTTTTGACTTTTTTGCAAAACACCGCAAAAAAGCGGCGCTTTGACGGGATACTTTCGGACACGCGCAGCTTTAATATGCGACGAGACTTCGGAAGTTCCTGCGTGTCTGCGGGGCTATGGGAGTCAGCGGAAATATTTTTTGAATACATCTTCCAAAATGCGCCGCTTTGCGGTATAATTCGAAAGAAGACATAAAGTCTCCTTTTCCGAAGCGGAAGGGAGAAATGTTATGAGTCAATTTACGGCGTGCTTGCGGCAGGGGAAAGCCGCGCAACGTCTATGCCAACGGCAATGACTCCGTAGCTGCCGCTGCGGCGAAAAATACAATTAAACGAGCGGCAGACGACTCTTGCCTAAGAATGTATAAGGAGAAATGTATGATGAAGCACTATGCAGCGCCCGGCAGGACCGAGATCAGCGGCAACCAGGTCGACCACCAGAACGGCTGCGTTCTGGCAGGCTCCGTGAATCTGCAAACGGTCGCGGACGTGACCCTCAACGGAACGGACGAAATTTGCATCCGATCGGAGGGCTATCCCGCGTTTTCCGTTTCGCTGACGGAGCTCGAGGTCAAACCGGAGGAGCGGAATACCACGGCGGCGCTCGTTCGCGGCGTGGCGGCGGCGTTTGCAAAGCGCGGCGCGAAGCTGGGGGGCTTTGACGCGGCGATCCGTTCGGACGTGCTCCCCGGCAGCGGACTGAGCTCGTCGGCGGCGTTTGAGGTGCTCATCGGCACGATTTGCAACGACCTGTTCTTCGAAAACCGCCTCTCTCCCGTGGAGATCGCGCAGATCGGGCAGTGGGCGGAAAATGTGTATTTCGGCAAGCCGTGCGGTCTGATGGATCAGATGGCGTCCGCCGTGGGCGGCATGGTCTTCATCGACTTTGCCGATTCTGCCAACCCCATGGTCGAGCGGCTGGACTTTGACTTCGCCGCGGCGGGACACGCCCTGTGCATCATCGACAGCGGCGCCGACCACGCCGAGCTGACGGGCGAATATGCCGCCGTGACGCAGGAGCTGAAAGCGCTGTGTACCCTGCTGGGCAAGTCCGTGCTCCGCGAGATCCCGGAGGAGGAATTCTTTGCCCGTCTGCCCGAGATCCGCCACCGTGTCCCCGACCGCGCCATCCTGCGCGCCGTCCATTTCTATCAGGAAAATGAGCGCGTGCGCAGACAGGTCGCCGCCCTGCGCGCGCATGATTTTGACACCTTCCTCCGCTACGTCAAAGAATCCGGACGCAGCTCGTGGATGTACATTCAGAACGTGATCCCGACCGGCGCGGTCGAGCATCAGGAGATGGCGCTCGCGCTCGCGCTGTGCGACACGCTGCTCGGCGAGCGCGGTGCTTACCGCGTCCACGGCGGCGGTTTTGCCGGCACGGTGCAGGCATTCGTCCCGAACGACATGCTCGACACATTCCGCGCGGAGATCGAACGCATTCTGGGCAAAGGCTGCTGCCACGTGCTGCGCATCGAGCCGGACGGCGGACGCCGTCTCGACTGAAGAAAGGGGAGCTTCCGATGGCAATCGAAAAACGACCCTTCGGCGTCACGAAATACGGCGAGCCGGTGAGCTGCTACACGCTGCGCGCTCCGTCGGTCGAAGCGGACGTCCTCGACTACGGCGCGACCATTCAAGCCCTGCGCGTGCAAGATCGGGCGGGGCAGTGGCGTGACGTCGTGCTGGGCTATGACACGATCGGCGAATACGAAACCAACGACGGCTATCTCGGCGCCTGCATCGGCAGAGTCGCCAACCGTCTCGACGGCGCGGAGTTCACGCTCAACGGCACACGCTATCCGCTTGCCAAAAACGACGGCAACAACACCCTCCACGGCGGAAATCGCGGCTTTGACAAATACGTCTGGGATGTGGAAGCGGGCGAGGACTTCCTGCGCTTCACCCGTACCTCGCCCGACGGCGAGGAGGGCTATCCCGGCACGCTCCGCCTCAGCGTCACTTACCGCGCGGCAAACGGCGCGCTGGAGCTGATCTATGACGCTGTGAGCGACCGCGACACCCTCTGCAACCTGACCAACCATGCTTATTGGAACCTCAACGGCGGCGGCACGGTGCTGGAGCACACGATGCAGATGAACGCAGACGCATTCCTGGAAAACACCGACGAATGCTCGCCGACGGGCAAAATTCTTGCCGTCGAGGGCACACCGATGGATTTTCGCACGCCGAAGCCGATCGGCAGAGACATCGAGCCGGACGACATCCAGCTCCGCAACTGCGGCGGCTATGACCACAACTTCTGCCTGCGCACCGAGCAGCCGCTGCACGAGGCGGCGATCCTGCGCAGCGAGCAGAGCGGCATTACCATGCGTGTACTGACGACCCTGCCCGGCATTCAGGTCTATTCCGCCAACGTCCTCACGCCCCGCTGCGGCAAGCACGGCGCGACCTACGGCAAGTGGGATGCGGTCTGCCTCGAGACCCAGTTTTACCCCAACTCGATGAAGTGCGCCGGCTTTGAAAAGCCCATTCTGAAAGCCGGTGAACCCTATCATCATGTCACAAAATATTGCTTTTCAACGGAGAATTGAACGATGGATGTGAATTCTTACATTGCGGCGCTGCTGCATTACGGTCTGGAAAAATCGCTGTTTGAGCCGTGCGACCGGGTGTATATGACCAACCGGCTGCTGGAGGCTTTGCAGCTTGACAGCTATGCGCCCGCGCAGGCGCCCGAGCTGCCTCTGGAAGAAATCCTCCGCGGGCTTTTGGATGACGCCGTCGCGCGCGGTGTCTGCGGCGACGACACGACCGCCCGCGACCTCTTTGACACCAAGCTCATGGGCGTCCTGACGCCCGCTCCGCACGAAGTCCGCCGCGAATTCTCCCGCCGCTACGCCCTCTCGCCGGAGT
>CAYRMX010000064.1:0-8217 GCA_964425295.1 uncultured Oscillospiraceae bacterium
CATGACTTTTCTTGTTTTGCCTCTACCCCAACTATTGACATAGAGCCATTTTTTTTAATCGGATGGCTGTTTCGTCAGGAAGAGGGCGGCGACGGCGGCGGCGACACCGCCGCTCAGCTTGGCGACGATGACGGGGACGAGCATGCTTGCGTCGAAGCCGGCGGTGAAGCCCAGATGGTCGCCGAAGACGAATGCGGCGGAGACGGCGAAGGCGACGTTGACGACCTTGCCGCGCGCGTCCATGTCCTTCAGCATGCCGAAAGTGGGAATGACGTTGGCGAGGCTTGCCACCATGCCCGCCGCGGCGACGTCGTTCATGCCCAGAAGCCGTCCGAACCGCGCAAGCGGCTTTTTGAGAAGCCTTGTGAGGGCGAAGACAAGCGGGAACGCGCCGGCGAGGACGAAGCCGATCTCCGCAACGACCGAAATGCCCTCGGAAAGCGGCGTCATGCCGGGAATCACGGTGACGCCCGTGAGCTGCTCGAAGATCGCTGCCGCCAGCCCGACCGTGATGACAGCGAGGACGCCCCTGCCGAACCACAGAAAGCCGACGATCATGCCGCGTTCAAATTTCCACAGTCCCAGCGCAATGAGCAGGGCGAACAGGACGATGGGCACGAGGTTGCGCAGGAGCATGAGCACGGGAAAGCCTGCCGTCAGCCCGCCGAGAAATGCGCCGACGGGAATGGTGACGACGCCCGCGAGGACGCCCCGCGCCAGCGCGGGACGGTCGCTCGGCGAGAGGATGCCCAGCGCGACGGGAATGAGGAACACGACGGTCGCGCCGAGCATCGAGCCGACGATCAGCCCGCCGAACTGCCCTGCCTGTGCGCTCTGCGCCAGCTCTGCCGCGAGCGGCGCGCCGCCCATGTCGTTTGCGAGAATTGACCCGGCAAACATGGCGGGATCTGCACCGAGGAAACCGTAAAGCGGCACGAGCACGGGCTTCAAGAGCCGCGCCAGCACCGGCGCAAGGCACAAAATGCCCAGCATGGACAGGGAAAGCGCCCCGATGGCGGCAATGCCCTCCTCGAACTGCCTGCCCAAGCCGAGACGGTTGCCGAATATGCGGTCGAGCGCGCCGAGCACCATGAAGACCGCCATGAGCAGAAAAATGATTCGGTCAGCGGACATGAAATTCCTCCGTATCGTCCAGAATCGCGATGATCGCGGCGTCCACGGGTGCGTCGGGGCGTTCCAGCCGCGCCGCCGAGCCGTAGGCGAGCACGACCCGCTCGCCTGCGCCCGCACCGACCAGATCGGCGGCGATCAGCTCGGTGTCTCCCGTCTGCACCCGCAAGAGAATCTGCCCCGCCAGTGCGGGGCATTTTTTGGTTGCCCAGACAGCGCCGAGCACAGTCCCGAGCTTCATGCGCGCCCCTCCAACACGTCCCGCGCCAGCGGCGTCAGACGCCCGGTGACGGGCAGACCGCAGCTTAATCGGCGGCGTACCTCCTCCGCCGTGAGCAGACGGTCGGGCGATGCGGAGAGAAACTGCACGCCGAGCTGCTTCATCTGACGCTGTGCGGCGAGCAGACGGGTAAGCAACGCGCGGTTGGCAGTACTTTTGCGCCATTGCAGCCCCGCTTCCCAGAGATAGACGGGCGTTCCGAGCAGGAGCGCCTCGGTGCAGACCTCGTCGGGAAAGTGCAGCAGCGCGCACGCGCTCATCGAGCCGATCATGACCGCAGAATAGTCTCCGCCGTCGACATAGCGCCAGCCGAGGTCTTCCGTCGGCGCGTTGCCGATCAGGAGGGCGGCGGGGCGGTCGAGACGGCGGCGCACCTCGCGCGTGACCTCGTCAAGCAAAGCGTTATCCATGCAAAATCATCCCCAGATCGCCCCTGCGAAAGCCGCAGGCATTCGCCTCGTCGAGATCGAGATGGGCGTAAGTTTGAAAATCGCGGCTGACGCGCACGACGACGTCCTCGAAAACCAGCGGACGCGCGGTGAGCGTGCGCAGCCGAACCGAATCGCCGTCGGAAACCCCGTGGCGTGCGGCGTCCTCGGGCGTCATGTGGATGTGGCGCTTGGCGACGATGACGCCGTTTTCAAGGGCGAGACTGCGCTCACCGCAGGCAATGACGATGCCGGGCGTGCCGTCGGCGTTGCCCGAAAGACGCACGGGCGCGTTCAGCCCCAGCGCGACGCAGTCGGTCATTGACAGCTCGACCTGACAGTTCGAGCGCTCCGGGCCGAGGACGGCAACGCGCTCAAAGCGCGCTTTCGGCGTGATGAGCGTGACGCGCTCACAGCACAGGAACTGCCCCGGCTGCGAAAGCGGACGCTGCGGCGTCAGGGCGTGCCCGAAAAGCGTCTGCGCCGCCTGCGCCGTCAGGTGGACGTGCCGCCCGGAGGCTTCCAGCTCGATAAAAAGCCGCGTTTGCAGGGCTTGCGTGAGTGCTTCGACGTCCATGACGCACCCTCCTTTCAAAGCTGCCCCGCCTTGAGACGGATCATTAAAATCCAGCACAGACCGGAAAGACGGTTGAGCGCCGTCAGAAGATCGAGCCGCGTAAGCACGCCGTCGCGGTCGCAAAAGGCGCGACAGCAGGCTAGCTCCGTTTCGCGCACGGCGGTGCGCACGCGGTTGAGGCGGAGCATGGCGAGCCCGTCGGAAACAGACGGCATGAAATGCGGCTGCTTGTAATATTTCTGCGGGAAATGGCTGTGTTCGCGCAGCTCCTGCTCCGTCAGACCGCACAGGCGCACCTGCTCAACCGTTTCGCCGAGCACGTCGGCGCGGACGAGACTGCGCACGAAATCCAGCATTTCCCCCAGCGCGGAAAGAAGCTGCGGCTTGTCCTGCGCCGCCTCCTGCGCAAGCAGAAGCTCGGCTTCAAGTGTGTCGATCGCGCCGCGAAAGGCAATGCGCGGATGTGTCTTCGGTACGAGAAGATTGCCGCTCAAATGGGTCATTTCCTCCGGCTTTTGGGCAAATTCGCCGCCGAAGCGGGTGGTGTAGACCGTTTTTGCCTCCGCCGGAGCGGCAATGCGCACGCCCTCGCGACTGAGCCAGTCGCGGGCGGCGGGAGTCAGGCGGTCGCCGTCTGCGAGATAGAACACGCGCTTGCCGTCGAGCACCCGAAGCCCCGCGCGGACGTTTTCCTCGGTATAGAGCATCAGGAATCCTGCGCAGTTCCCTTGGGCAGGATCGCGTCGACCTCGGAATGCGGGCGGGGGATAACGTGTACGGAGATCAGCTCGCCGACCTTTTCGGCTGCGGCAGCGCCGGCGTCCGTGGCGGATTTGACCGCGCCGACGTCACCGCGCACCATCACCGTGACCAGTCCGCCGCCGACCTGTTCCTTGCCGACAAGCTGGACGTTTGCGGACTTGACCATCGCGTCTGCCGCTTCAATTGCGCCGACCAGACCGCGCGTTTCGACCATACCGAGAGCATTCGTGTTTGCCATCATGTTTCATTCCTCCAAAATTTCAGCGTAATTTTTTGAGTATTTCCTTTGCGAGCGCATCGACGAGCGCGGCGTCGACCGGCGGTGCGGCAGGCGGCGTTTCCTCGCCCCATGCCACGCGGCGCAGGTTGATGAGGTCGAGCGGGCCGATGTTGTTGGACGATGAGCTTCCGCCCACCGCCCCGCAACCGAGGGTCAGAGCGGGGAAGAGGCGGGTCGTCAGCCCGATGCCGCCGAGCGAGGCGGGTGTGTTGACCAGAAAGCGCGAGACGGGCACTTCCAGCGCAAAGCGGCGGATGACCGCCTCGTCGCGGGCGTGGATGGCAAAGGTGTGCCCCGCGCCCTCGGCGCGCAGTACCTCGCATACGCGGCTGAGAATGGTGTTTTCGTCCCGCTCGATGAAAAACGCAAGGATCGGGCAGAGCTTTTCGCGCGAATAGGGGCGTGTGGGTCCGGCTTCCGTCTCCCGTGCGATCAAAACCCGCGTCTCGGGCGGCACGCGGATGCCCGCCAGCTCCGCCACCCTGACCGCCGTTTTCCCGACGACGGCGGGGTTGATCGAGCCGTCACAGCGCAGGAGCAGCGCGGCGACCTTTGCCGCCTCGTCCGCGGAGAGAAAGTAGCCGCCCTGACGGGAAAATTCCCCGCGGACGCGCTCGGCGCAGCATTCTTCGACGACCACGCTCTGCTCCGAGGCGCAGACCGTGCCGTTGTCAAAGGTCTTCGAGCGGAGAATGTCGGAAACGGCGCGCGGGATGTCTGCCGATTTGTGGATAAACGCAGGGCCGTTGCCCGCGCCGACGCCGATGGCGGGCTTGCCGGAGGAATACGCCGCCTTGACCATCGCGCCGCCGCCCGTGGCGAGGATGAGGCGGGTGTGGCGATGGCGCATCAGCTCATTGACGGCGTCTGCCGTCGGCGTTGAGATGCAGCCGACCGCGCCGCGCGGACAGCCTACGGCGTATGCCGCCTCTGCGACCAGCTCCGCTGCCTTTTTCGTGCAGCGGGCGGCGTTCGGATGGGGCGAAAAGACGATCGGACTGCCCGCCTTGAGGGCAATCATTGCCTTGTAGATCACCGTCGAGGTCGGATTGGTCGACGGGACAATGCCCGCAATTACGCCCACGGGAACGCCGACCTCCCAGATGCGGTTTTCACGGTCCTCGCGCAGAATGCCGACGGTTTTCATGCCGCGAATGGCGGCGTGGACGCGTTCGGCGGCAAAGCGGTTCTTTTCCGCCTTGTCCTCGGCGTTGCCGAAGCCCGTTTCCTCACATGCCATCCGTCCCAGCAGGGCGGCGTTTTCGCTGCCTGCCTTGCAGACGGCGTCGGTGATGCGGTCGAGCTTTTGCCGGTCAAACTGCCTGAGTTCCTCGAAAGCGGACTGCGCCGCCTCAATCAGCTCCCGCGTTTCCTGACGGGAGCGCAAGTCTTTATCCAACTGCATGATTTCCTCCTGTGTCCAGCGGGTGCGCGGCAATGCGGCACACTGTTTTTGCAAAGGCGTCGCACGCTGCACGGCATGCAGACTGCGTGCCGGTGAGCAGACCGCCGGAAAAATTCGTCTCCGTCGGCGGGGCGAAGAACACCGCCAGCTCCACGTCCGCCGCCTTGAGCGCCGCGTCGAGGGCGACCGCCGCTTCGACCGGCGGGGCGATCAGATAGGCAAGCGCCGTCCCCGCCGGACATTTGGCAAGGCGGGAGAGGTAACTTCCCGTGCGCGAGACGCAGTGCGCCAGATAGACCACGCCGCCCGATTCGTCCGCGGCGCAGAAGCCGACGCCGCCGCTTAGGCACACGACTGCCGCGTTCAGACCGCTGCGTACCTCGGAGGGATTTTCCCCGCCGAGTATGCCGACGACTTCGCCCGCGAGCTTTGTTGAGGCGTTTGCCGCTCCGGCATAGAGACTGCGGGCGTAGACAACCTCCACGTTGGCGGCTTTCGTCGCCTCGTCGAGAGCAATATAGGTCGCGTCGTCGCAGTCGGTGGACAGCAGCGCGACCGAGCGGAAACGGCGGTCGATGCCGAGCGCCGCGCGCAGTGCGTCGGAGACGTTGGCAATGAGCTGCGTGCAAAGAATTTTGACGGGGATCATTTGTCTGCCTCCTGCGCAAGGTCGATGCCCGACGCCTTTTGACGGAGTATTTTCTCGATTAGAGCGGCGATATGCGCGCCCGCTTCCACGGCGGAAATGCCCTGCCGGTGGATGTTCGAGACGACGGTGCGCTTGGATTCCGGGATACCGCGGTGCGGCTTGTAGGTCAGATAGCACGACATCGACTCGTTCGTGACCAGCCCCGGACGCTCGCCGACGAGCATGCACACCAGCTCGCAGCCGGTCAGCTCGCCGATGTGGTCGGAGGCACCGACGCGACAAAAGCGGATGAACAAGCTCTTGCCCGGGTCGATGCCCTGCGCCTTTAAGCCCTGCCGAATGGCGGCGGCGCAGTCGGGGGCGTTGGCGGTGATCGCGGCGGAGGACAGCCCGTCGCCGATGACGAGCAGAACGCGATGCCCCTTGCAGACCTCGGTGATGACCTTGGCATTGTGCTCGTCGAAGCGCCTGCCGAGGTCGGGGCGGGTCAGGTATTCGTCCTTGTCCCTGCACTCGGTCGTGACGGGGACGAGGTCGTGCTCTTTGGCGAACGCTTCCGGCACGAGGGAAAATACGCTGTCCTGCGCGGCGGCGTGGTCTGCGCGAAAGCGCAGGAGCGTCGCGGTTTTATAGCGCGTGCCGGCTCTGCCCAAGCCCAGACGGGCGGGCGTTCTTGCCTTGAGGGCGGTAAATTCCGCCGCATTTTGCGGATGTTCGATCAGATATTGTTTCCGCAGATCGATTTTCGTGATGTCGGGCAGAGACTCACTCGATGGCGCTGCCGACGGAGCGACGTCCGCTTTTTTGCCCTGCATCTGCGTCAGCAGCTCCGCCACGAGCGACTTCAGTTCTTCCTTGTTCATTCTCAGCCTCCTTTTGCAAGCAGCGCCGAGCCGTCGCCCGCCTTTGCCGTCAGGCGGCCGTTTTCGACAAAGCCCATGTCCTCAAGCCATTTCTGAAACGGTGCGATCGCCGTCAGATCGAAAAGCTCGCGCAGCGTCGCCGTTTCGTGAAAGCCCGTCGTCTGGTAATTGAGCATCACGTCGTCTCCGTGCGGAATGCCCATGAAGTAGTTGCAGCCGGCGGCGGTGAGCAGGGTGCAGAGATTTTCGATGTCGTTCTGGTCGGCTTTCATGTGATTGGTGTAGCATGCGTCGCAGCCCATCGGCACGCCGGAGAGCTTGCCCATGAAATGGTCTTCCAGCCCGGCGCGGATGACCTGCCGCGCGTCGTAGAGGTATTCCGGCCCGATGAAGCCGACGACGGTGTTGACCAGAAACGGCGAAAAATGCCGCGCAAAGCCGTAGCACCGCGCCTCCATCGTTACCTGATCGGCGCCGTGGTGCGCCTCGCTCGACAGCTCCGAGCCCTGCCCTGTCTCAAAATAGAGGACGTTCGGGCCCTCCGCCGTGCCCTGCGTGAGGGCAAGTTGCCGCGCCTGCGTGATCGTCTTGGCGTCGAAGCCGAACGCCTCGTTGCCCTTCTGTGACCCGGCAATCGACTGAAAGATGAGGTCGGCGGGCGCGCCGGCTTCGATGGCGCGCATCTGCGCCGTGACGTGCGCCAGCACGCAGGTCTGCGTGGGAATGCGGTGGCGCTGCTTGATCTCCTCAAAGCGCAGCAGGACGCGCTTGACGCTTTCCGCCGCGTCGCCCGACGGATTCAAGCCGATCACGGCGTCGCCCGCGCCGTAGCTCAGCCCCTCGACGACGGACGCCATGATGCCGTCGGGGTCGTCGGTGGGGTGATTGGGCTGCAAGCGGCATGAGAGCGTTCCGGGCAGGCCGATGGTGGTGTTGCAGTGGGCGGTGACGACGATCTTTTTCCCGACAGTAATGAGGTCGAGATTGCTCATGAGCTTGCAGACGGCGGCGACCATTTCGCTCGTCAGCCCGCGCGAAATGCGGCGGATGTCTTCGCAGCAGGTCGTCTCGGCAAGCAGCCATTCGCGGAGCTGCGAGACGGTCCACCCCTTGATCTCGGCATAAATGCGCTCGTTCAGATCGTCCTGAATGAGCCGCGTGACCTCGTCGGCTTCATAGGGGACGACGGGGTTTTCCCGCAGGTCGGCAAGCGTCAGCTCCGAGAGCACGACCTTTGCCGCCACGCGCTCCTCGGCGCTTTCGGCGGCGATGCCCGCCAGACGGTCGCCGGATTTTTCTTCATTCGCCTTGGCGAGAATGTCCTTGATGTCGCGGAAAGCATAGGTTTTTCCGAACAGAAGCGTTTTTAATTTCAATGAAAAGCCTCCTTTATGTGCTAAAAAATCAGCGTTTTGATGACGACGGGGAGCACCTGCCCGCCTGCGACGGGCGCGCCGATGTCGAGGTAAGCGCCGTCGGCGAGGGAAACGCCGTCCAGACAGACAAGCTTCGCCTCGGGCAAAAGCATCCCGAGCGTCTGTCCGAGCGCCTTGCCGATGTCGGCACGCACGGCGATGACGAGCGGAAGATTTGCCCGCGCCGCGGGCTGCAAGGCAAGAGCAATGCCGTCGGCAAGTTTACATAATTCCGAAAACTTCGGACTGCTCTGCCCATGCAGCGCCAAAACGAACGCTCCGCCGTCCGGACAGACGAGAGAAATTTTTTCGCCGATGCGCCGCGCCAGCGCTTCCGGCGAAAGCCGCTCGTCCGCCTCGCCGAGGGCGGCGACGGGCAGGTTTTGCAGCGGGAACGTCACGCCGTTATAAAAGATCGTGCTCCCGG
>CAYRMX010000065.1:0-2880 GCA_964425295.1 uncultured Oscillospiraceae bacterium
CTGTACCGCCGCGTGATCAACCGCAACAACCGCTTGAAGAGAATGCTCGAAATGGCGGCTCCGGATATCATCGTCCGCAATGAAAAGCGCATGCTGCAGGAAGCTGTTGACGCACTGATCGACAACGGTCGCCGCGGTCGCCCTGTCACCGGCGCGGGCGGACGTCAGCTGAAGAGCCTGTCCGACCTGCTGCGCGGCAAGCAGGGACGCTTCCGTCAGAACCTGCTGGGCAAGCGCGTCGACTATTCCGGCCGTTCCGTTATCGTCGTCGGCCCGGAACTGAAGCTGTATCAGTGCGGCGTGCCGAAGGAAATGGCGATCGAGCTGTTCCGCCCGTTCGTCATGAAGAAGCTCGTCGAGGACGGCGTTGCCAACAACATCAAGAGCGCCAAGAAGAAGATCGACCGCGGCGAGCCGGAGGTCTGGGATGCCCTCGAGGATATCATCAAGGATCGCCCCGTCATGCTCAACCGCGCGCCGACGCTGCACCGTCTGGGCATTCAGGCATTCGAGCCGGTGCTCGTCGAGGGTCGCGCGATCAAGCTGCACCCCCTGTGCTGCACCGCGTTCAACGCCGACTTTGACGGCGACCAGATGGCAATTCACGTTCCGCTCTCTGCCGAAGCGCAGGCGGAAGCGCGCATGCTCATGCTCTCTGCAAACAACCTGCTCCGCCCGCAGGACGGCAAGCCCGTCACCGTGCCGACGCAGGATATGATCCTCGGCACTTACTACCTGACCTATGTCCGTCTGGGCAAGGAGGAGAAGGGCGCAGAGGAGGTCTTCGTCACCGACGCCGGCGACTTCGACCTGCCCGTCAATCAGCTTGTCGACGGCGACCTTGTCGAAGCTGCCATTGATGAAGCCGAGCGCCACCACAAGAAAGCGCCCCAGTTCGTCGCCAAGCATGCTTATTCCAGCGTTGAGGAGGCGATCACCGCCTATACCTGCGGCGCGATCGGCCTGCATGCCCCTATCCGCGTTCGCTACGGCAAGATGGTCGACGGTGTCATGCAGTACAAGCTCATCAACGCCACCGTCGGTCGTCTGATCTTCAACGAGCCGATCCCGCAGGATCTCGGCTTTGTCGATCGCAGCAAGCCGGAAAATGCCTTTGAGCTGGAAGTCAGCTTCCTTGTCGGTAAAAAGAAGCTGGGCGTCATCATCGACAAGTGCATCCGCAAGCACGGCTTTACCATTGCCACCGAAATGCTCGACCGCGTCAAGGCGCTGGGCTATAAGTATTCCACCAAGGGCGCAATCACCGTCTCCATCGCGGATATGTCAATCCCGGAGAAGAAGTACGAGCTGATCGCGCAGGCGGAAAACGAAGCCGTCAAGATCGACCGCAAGTATAAGCGCGGCTTCATCACCAACGACGAACGTTATCGCCTTGTCGTGCAGCAGTGGGAGCAGACCATCAAGGACGTTACCAACGCGCTGCAAGACAACATGACCCGCTTTAACCCCATCTATATGATGGCAGACTCCGGCGCCCGTGGCTCGATGAACCAGATCCGTCAGCTCGCCGGTATGCGCGGACTGATGGCGGACACCAACGGCCGCACCATCGAAATCCCGATCAAGGCAAACTTCCGTGAAGGTCTGTCTGTTCTGGAATACTTCATTTCCTCCCGAGGCGCCCGTAAGGGTCTGACCGATACCGCTCTGCGTACCGCCGACTCCGGCTACCTGACCCGCCGTCTGGTCGACGTTTCGCAGGAAGTTATCATCCGCGAGCACGACTGCGGCACCACCCACGGCATCAACCTCTCCGAAGTCGTCGAAAAGGGACAGGTCATCGAGACGTTTGCTTCCCGCATCCACGGTCGCTTCTCGGTCGAAGATATCTGCGACCCCGAAACGGGTGAGCTGCTGATCTCCAAGGACCGCATGATGTCCGAGGATGACGCTCCAATGCTCGAAGCGCACGGCATCCGCAATGTCTATGCCCGCACCGTCCTCGGCTGCCGCGCCAGAAGCGGTGTCTGCGCCAAGTGCTATGGCATGAACCTTGCTACCTCCGAGCTGGTCAACCTCGGCGAGGCGGTCGGCATCATCGCCGCGCAGTCCATCGGTGAACCGGGCACGCAGCTTACCATGCGTACCTTCCACACCGGCGGCGTCGCGGGCGATGATATCACGCAAGGTCTTCCCCGTGTTGAAGAACTCTTTGAGGCGCGCAAGCCGAAGAAGATGGCGGTCATCGCCGAAATCGACGGCGTTGCCGCCGTGGACGAGAGCCACCGCAGCGCGCTTCGTGACATCACCATCACCGCCGACGACGGCGAGGTCAAGCTCTATCAGGTGCCGTATTCCGTCGGTCTGAAGATCGAAAACGGCAAGCGCATCAAGAAGGGCGAGCCGATCACCGACGGCGCACTCAACCCGCACGATGTTCTCCGCATTTCCGGCGTCGAGGCTGTGCAGAACTACCTGACGCAGGGCGTTCTGGCGGTTTACCGTCAGCAGGGCGTTGACATCAACGACAAGCACATCGAGGTCATCATCCGTCAGATGATGCGCAAGGTGCGCGTCGAAGACCCCGGCGACACGACGCTCCTCAGCGGCACGGTGGTCGACGTTTACGAATTCGACGACGCCAACGCCGAAGTGCAGAAGCGCATAGACGCCGGCGAGACCGACCTGCGTCTGGCGACGGACACGCTGATGCTCATGGGCATCACCAAGGCGTCGCTGGCAACCGAGTCGTTCCTCTCCGCCGCCTCCTTCCAGGAGACGACCAAGGTGCTCACCGAAGCCGCCATCAAGGGCAAGGTCGACCACCTCGTCGGACTCAAGGAGAATGTTATCATCGGCAAGCTGATCCCCGCCGGCTCCGGTCTGGATATCTACCGGAACTACGAAATGAACGAATGG
>CAYRMX010000065.1:2890-8074 GCA_964425295.1 uncultured Oscillospiraceae bacterium
CGCAGGATATGATCGATAACGAACAAAAGTAATACAAAAGACCACCGAGTTTCACTCGGTGGTCTTTTTGACGATAGGGCGGGAATCACTTTTCGCGGTCGCTTCAATCCTCATTTTCCGCGTTGAGCGCCGCAAGGCAGAAACGGCAGATGCGCTTGTTGCGGTGCGGGAGCAGATCCTCCTCCGCGCCGCAGAAAATGCAGGTGGGCTGGTATTTGCGTAGGATAATGAGATCCTCCTGCGTCGAGATTTCGAGCAGATCGTGCTCCTCAATGTCCATTGTGCGCCGCAGCTCGATGGGCAGCACGATCCGCCCGAGTTCATCAACCTTTCGAACGATGCCAGTCTTCATATGTCGCGCTCCTTGTCATTATTTGTCTGATTATAGTCTATTATAAACGCAGGATTCATGCTTGTCAAGTGTTGTGCATAGGATGTCGTCGGAGGTGGCGGCAATGTTGATGGGAGCGGTGTGGCTGGCGATGCTGATTTTGTCGGTGGCGGCGGCGGTCGGAACGGGACGGTTGGGCGTGCTGACGCCGGCAGCGCTTGCAGGGGCGCAGAGCGCGATCGCGCTGTGCATTTCGATTGCCGGTGCTCTGTGCCTTTGGAGCGGCGTGGCGAAGGTCATGGAGCGTGCGGGTCTGACTGAAAAGCTCGGACGGCTGATGCGTCCGCTGCTTTCCCGCCTGTTTCCGCAGGCGAGCCGCGACCCGCTCGCTCTCGGATATCTGACGGCGAATGTCTCGGCAAATCTGCTCGGGCTGGGCAATGCGGCAACGCCGATGGGTATTGCGGCGGTCAAGCGTATGCAGTGCGCGGCGAAGACGGCAGAGGCAACGGATGAAATGTGCCTTCTGATCGTGATGAACACCGCGTCTATCCAGCTTTTGCCGACGACGGTGGCGTCGGTGCGGGCGTCGCTGGGCGCGCAGACGCCGTTTGATATTCTTCCGGCGGTCTGGCTGACGTCCCTCTGCTCGGTGAGCGCGGGAATTCTGGCGGCGAGGCTGCTGAGGAAATGCCATGATTGACCTCCTCATTCCGCTGCTGATGATCGGCGTGGCGCTTGCAGCGCTGGCAAAACGGCAGGAAGTCTACCCGACACTTTTGGAGGGCGGCTTGGAGGGCTTGAAGCTCCTGCTTTCCATCACGCCGGCGCTCGTGATGCTGTTAACTGCGGTGCATATGCTGCGTGCGTCGGGTGCGATCGACCTGCTGACGCGCCGGCTGACCCCACTTACGCGCGTGCTGGCGATCCCGGCGGAGACGCTTCCGCTTGTGCTGCTGCGACCCTTTTCCGGCAGTGCGGCGCTGGCGGTCGGGGCGGAGCTGATGGCGGCGCATGGCGTCGATTCCCTCGTGGGACGAACGGCGGCGATCATGCTGGGCAGCACGGAAACGACGTTTTACACGATCTCGGTCTACTTCGGCGCGGCAGGGATCAAAAAGACGCGCTACGCTGTTCCGGCGGCGCTCATTGCCGATCTGACGGGCTTCGTGATGGCGTCGCTGACGGCGCGCCTGACGGCATAAAAAAGCACGCGGGCGTACCCGCGTGCTTTACATTTATATGTCGAATATGCCCAGAATGACGATGCCGATGACGACGAGAAGAATCATGAGGTAATGCTTCCACGAAAGCTTCTCCCGCAGGAAGATGCGCCCCCAGACCGCCGAAAGCACGCAGTAAGAGGCGATGATCGGCGCGGAGAGCATGACGTGTTCTTCGTCGGCGAGAGCGTTGATGTAGAAGAACTGCCCGACCGTTTCGCAGGCGGCGCCGATGTACTTCGGGACTTCCGCTTTGAACGTGAATTTTTCGCGGCGGATGAGCAAATACGCAAGGCAGACCAGACCCGCGACGAGGAAGGTCAGCTCATAGGCGACGTTCGCGGAGTCTTCGTTGAGCGTTTCAAGCACAAGAGAGTCTGCAAACGTCCCGGCGGCGTCGAGCAGGCAGTAGGCGATAGGCAGACAGATGGCGAGCCAGCTTTTGGCATACTTGCGATTGGCGTGCTCCTGACGGCGGGCGCGCAGCTCGTCGTCCTCGCGCGCTTCGACGATGCCAAGTCCGACCACGCCCGCGCAGACCAGCCCGACCGCGCCGAGCACAAGCCCGGGATTCGCGCCCTCAAGCGCGGCGAGCCCGCCCGTGACGATGCACAGCACGGCGACGACCGCGCCGGAGGAATTGCAGATCGGCGAGGAAATGGACAGTTCGATGTAGCGCAGACCGATGTAGCCCAGCGCCATCGAGAAAATGTAGAGCAGAGAAACGGGCAGATAGGTGAAAATAATGCTCCACGTCAGCTCGACGTTTTGGAAAATGAGCATGTAAGCCGCGTGCAGACCCATGACCAGACCGACGGCGGTGACCATTTTGAGGTGCGCGGTCTTGTCCTTTTCGCCGCAGCAGCCGAGCTTGGAAAAGAGATCCGAGCCGCTCCAAAAGAGCAGCGCGATCAGAGCGTACCAGAACCAGTTCATTGTTTTCCTCCAATCACAGCGCGGTCAAACCGGCGTCGAGCACTTTTTGCAGCGAGAGCAGGATGCCGAGCTTGGCGTGATACCACGTCAAGCCGCCCTGAAAATAAACGGCGTAGGGTGGGCGGATCGGGCCGTCGGCGGAAAGCTCAATGGAGCTGCCCTGCACGAACGCGCCGGCTGCCATGATGACCTCGTCTTCGTAGCCGGGCATTGCCCACGGCATCGGGTCGGCGTAGCTGTCGACCGGCGCTGCCGCCTGAATGCCCTTGCAGAACGCGATCATGCCCTCGCGCGAGCCGAGTTCGACTGCCTGAATGATGTCGTGGCGGGACTCCGAGCCGTTCGGCACGACGCGGAAGCCGAGACGTTCATAGATGTTGGCGGCGAAGATTGCGCCCTTGAGCGCCGAGGCGACGACCGTCGGGGCGAGGAAGAAGCCCTGATAGAGCGCGGGCATCAAGCCGAGGTTCGCGCCGACCTCCTGCCCCAGACCGGGGGCGGAGAGACGGTAGGCGCAGCGGTCGACGAGATCGCGTCTGCCGCAGATGTAGCCGCCGATGGGCGCAAGACCGCCGCCGGGGTTCTTGATGAGACTGCCGACGACCATGTCTGCGCCGACGTCGCTCGGCTCGATCGTCTCGACGAATTCGCCGTAGCAGTTGTCGACCATGCAGATGATGTCGGGCTTGATCGATTTCAAAAAGGCAATCAGCTCGCCGATCTGCGTGACGGAGAAAGTCGGGCGCGTGGCATAGCCCTTGCTGCGCTGGATGGTTGCAAGCTTCGTCTTTTCGTTGACGGCGGCGCGGATGGCATCGTAGTCGAACGAGCCGTCGGCTTTCAGGTCTGCCTGACGGTAGCTCACGCCGTATTCTTTCAGAGAGCACTTGGACGGGCGAATGCCGATGACTTCTTCCAGCGTGTCATACGGCGCGCCGACCGGGGAGAGCAGCTCGTCTCCGGGCAGGAGATTTGCCGACAGCGCGACGGTCAGGGCGTGCGTGCCGCAGGTGATCTGCGGGCGGACAAGCGCCGCCTCTGTGTGGAACACGTCTGCATAGACGCGCTCCAAGTTATCGCGCCCAACGTCGTCATAGCCGTAGCCGGTCGTTGCGGCAAAGCAGGCTGCGCCGACGCGGTTTTTTTGCATGGCGGCGATGACCTTTGCTTGATTGTACTCTGCGACGGCGTCGACCGCCGCAAAGCGCTCACGCAGGGTGGAGAGCACCGACTCGCCGAAGCCGTAAACAGCCGGCGAAACGCCGAGCTGCGTGTAAATCTCTTTCATTTTGTTTCTCCTTTGTCCATTGTTTCGAAAACCTTTCGCGCCACGTCGGTCAGAACCTCCGGCTTCGTGACAAGAATGCCGTTTTCCTCATCGCCGAGGATGAGCAGCGTATCGCCCGCAGAAATGCCGAAGACCTCGCGGGCGTCCTTGGGAATGACGATCTGCCCGCGCTCGCCGACCTTGGCAGTGCCGAAAATATGCCGCCCGCGCGGCATGCCGAGCAAATGCTTGCCGCCTGCCATTGCACCGCCTCCAATCATATTTTTCATATTTATACGAACGATATTGTAACGCGCAGCGCGCGGTTTGTCAAGAGGCAGGCTTTTTTCGGCGAATTTTCGGCATTCGCTTGACACCCTTTCGCGGAAATGTTAATATAGTGTGGAAAAGGAATAGGCGCAGTGATCGGAAAGAGTAGCACACGCCGCCCATGACAGAGAGCCTCCGCCGTCGGCTGAAAGCGGAGACGGATGGGAAGTGTGCGAAGTGCGTCCGGGAGTGCCGGGGAGACCCCGTTCGCCGCGAAAAGGCGTTGAGCAAAAAATCAGAGTGGAACCGCGGAAGACCACCGCCTCTGGACAATTGTCCGGAGGCGTTTTTTTCTGCGGCTTGCATGGAGGCAGGAAAATGCGGTTAAAAGAAACCATAGAGGCTTATCAGCGCAACGACCCCGCCGCGCGCAGCAAGCTGGAGATCTTCTGGCTGTATAACGGACTGCATGCGCAGATGTATTACCGCGCGGCGCACTGGTGTTATACGCACGGAATGAAGCTTTTGGGACGCTGGATTTCGCAGCTTGCCCGCAGGCGGACGGGCGTTGAGATCCATCCCGCCGCAAAGATCGGGCGGCGGCTCGTCATCGACCACGGTACGGGCATCGTCATCGGTGCGACGGCAGAGATCGGCGACGACTGCCTGCTCTATCAGGGCGTCACCCTCGGCGGCACGGGCGCGCAGCGCGAAAAGCGTCACCCGACGCTGGGCAACAATGTCATGGTCGGCTGCGGAGCGAAAGTGCTCGGCCCGTTCAAGGTCGGCGACAACGCCCGCATCGCCGCCAATTCCGTGGTGCTCAACGAAGTGCCCGCGAATTCGACGGTCGTCGGCGTGCCGGGGCGCGTGGTGCGGCTCAACGGCGAAAAGCTCGACCACATCCACACGCCCGACCCCATCCGCGCCGAGTTGGATTACCTGAGAGAACGACTGGAAACGCTGGAAAAACAAATGGAGGAACGATAAAATGTATCTTTACAATTCTCTGAGCCACAAAAAAGAACTGTTTGTGCCCAACCACCCCGACATCGTGAAGATGTACACCTGTGGCCCGACGGTCTATCATTATGCGCACATCGGCAACCTGCGCAGCTATATCACTGCGCAGGTTGCCGATGTGCGCATAATGATAG
>CAYRMX010000066.1:0-8058 GCA_964425295.1 uncultured Oscillospiraceae bacterium
GCCTGTATCTGCACTTCACGATGGAGGACAACCCCTCCCTCTCCCGCGCAATTCGTCAGCGATATGCGCGGCTCTATTCCGGCGTCTTTTACCGCCGCTTCGTCCTGGGGCAGTGGGTCGCGGCGGAGGGGCGCGTCTACGACTTCTTTGACGCGACGCAGGCGCCGCCCGTACCGGAGGGGAATTTTGAGCGCTGGTACATCTCCTGCGACTACGGGACGGTCAATCCCGCTTCGTTCGGGCTTTGGGGCTTGCAGAAGGGCGTCTGGTATCGGGTCAAGGAATTCTATTTTGATTCCAAGCGCGAAATGCGACAGATGACCGACGCGGAATATGCCGACGCCTTGCAGCTTCTCGCAGGACACCGCGAAATCAGCGCCGTCATCGTTGATCCCTCTGCCGCAAGCTTCATCGAGCTGCTGCGCAGACGCGGCTGGAACGTCAAAAAGGCGGATAACGATGTGCTCTCCGGCATTCGCCTGACGTCCGACCTGCTCAAAAGCGGCAAGCTCGTCCTGTGCGACACCTGCACGGACTGTTTGCGCGAAATGGAGCAGTACGTCTGGGACGTCAAGGCAGGAAAGGACACCGTGCGCAAGGAGCACGACCACGCGATGGACGACATGCGGTATTTTGCCGCAAGCGTCATTGGTCGTCGCGGCGCACCTCTCGCCGCAAAAGCGGTGCGGCGGGGATAGCTGCGGATAACACGCTTCGGCGTTTTATCGATTATTTGGAAAGGAGGTATGTTATGAAAGCAAAGCGTTCCCCTGCTTCGGCGGCTGCGGCGACGCAGCTTCGCACCGGGCAGGGCCACCCGTTCGGTCCGCTGCGCACCTATGCCCCACTGGGCGGTGGAGAGGCACGGCTGTATCAGTCCATGCGCGAGGCTGTGCCCATTCTCGACGCCGCCATCGGAAAGCTCGTGCGGCTCACGGGCGGCTTCTCCGTCGAATGCGACAAGGGACAGACTGAGCTGCGGGAATTCCTGCGCACCGTGCCCTGCGGACGGGGTCAGCGCGGAATTCAGAGCTTTCTGTCCTCTTATGTCGACAGTCTGCTCACCTACGGTCGCGCGATCGGCGAAATGGTCGTTGCAAACGGGCAGCTTGCCGCCGTCTGCTGGGGCGACGTCACGGCAATCGAAATCCGTGAGGGCGACAATCCGCTCGATTTTGAGATCTGCGCCTGCGGCAGCAACGGAACGATGCAGCCGCTTCCCTATCAGCATTTGCTCCTTCTTACAACGCTCAACCCCGAGCCGGCGAACCCATACGGCGTTTCCATGCTGCGGAGCATGCCGTTTCTGACGGACGTGCTGCTTAAGATCTATCACACGCTCGGCGTCAACTGGGAGCGGGCGGGCAACGTGCGCTACGCCGTTGTCTGCAAGCCCGGAAACGACGACTGCGCGCACATGGGCGCTGCGGAACGCGCCGAGGCGATCGCTTCGGAGTGGTCTGCGGCGATGCAGGACAGCAAGAGCGGCGTCGTGCGCGATTTTGTCGCAGTCGGGGATGTTTCGGTGCGCGTGATCGGCTCGGACGGGCAAATTCTCGACTCGGAAATTCCCGTGCGGCAGATTCTTGAGCAGCTTGTGGCGCGAACGGGGCTTCCGCCGTTCCTGCTCGGCTTGAGCTGGGCGAGCACGGAGCGCATGAGCCGTCAGCAGGCGGACATGCTCACAAGCGAGCTTTGGAGCATCCGCCACACGCTCGAACCGGCGCTGGAGCGCATCTGCGAGCTTTGGCTGCGGCTGAACGGCTACGGCTGCACGCCGAAAATCGTCTGGGACGACATCAGCTTGCAGGATCTGGTCGAGGAAGCACAGGCGGAGCTGTACCGCGCACAGGCAAAACAGCTCGAATCTTCAAAGGAGTGATCGTTACGCAAATCTGCAAGGAAGCCGCCGTTCGCTCGTCCGGCACGCCCGACGAGCGGCAGTTGGCAAAAATCAACACGTTCTCAAAATCGCCGCTCACGGCGCAGGAGGTCTACTGCTTCAGCGTTCGGCTGTGCGACGACCTGCCCGACCGCGATTTTGAGCGCTTCGACACCGCCGCTCTGCCCGAACTGGCAGCTCTTTTCCGCGGAAAAACGGGCATCGTTGACCACGACTGGTCGGCTGAACGCCAAATTGCCCGCATTTACGACACGGAAGTGCTAACCGAGGACGGGTGCAGCCTGATCTGCGCGCACTGCTACATGCTCCGCACGGACAAGAACGCCGACCTCATCGCAGACATTGAGGGCGGCATTCGAAAGGAGGTGTCGGTCGGTTGCGCGATGCAAACGGCAACGTGCAGCATCTGCGGCAGCATCTATGGCGCGTGCGAGCACCGAAAGGGTGTCTGCTATGACGGAAAGACCTGTCTGGCAGTGCTCTCTCATCCGACGGACGCCTACGAATTTTCCTTCGTCGCCGTCCCCGCGCAGCGCGAGGCGGGCGTTTTGAAGGCTGCGGAGGGAGGTGTTTGCATGGATTTGAAGGAGCTTGTCACGACCGCCGGCACGCCCGACGTACGCGACCGCTTCAAGAGGCTGGAAGATGACGCGGCGTTCGGGCAGGAATGCCGCGCGGCAATGGTCAAAGAGATCGTCTCCCTCGGACTGCTGCTGGATTTCGGCGCGGACGAGGAATTGATGACCAAGTCTTTTTCCGCGCTCAGTGCCCGTGAGCTGACCGCCCTCAAAACTTCAATGGCCAAGAAAGCGGCAGCGCTCTTCCCGCCCGACGCGCAGCTCCCCACCAACCGCACCGTTCATCCCCCGCTGGAATCCGCATTCATGATTTGACAATACTTTTAGGAGGAATTTTTATGGCTACTTCTTATCAATCTCTGGGGCAGGAATGCGCCAGCTTTTACATCAATGATAACGCCGCCTTCGGCACGCCCTGCAAGGTGATCGGCAACAACACCGTAGCTCCCTGCGAAGCGTCCGACGCATTTTGCGGCATTATCCAGTCCGTTCGCGACGGGCTTGCCTGCGTCGCATACCGCGGCTTCGTCACCGCACACTACAGCGGCACAGTCCCGTCCAAGGGCTACTGCATGCTGAGCGCCGGAGAAGACGGCACAGTCGCCGTCGCAAGCAAGGGCGCAACATCCTACCTCGTCGTCAACGTCGACTTGTCTGCACAGACCGTCACGTTCCTGATCTGATTACTTTAAGGAGGTTTTGAACATGGCATTTGACAACATTCGTCTGGAAAAAGGTATGTACCGTGAGGGCAACAAATCCTTCACACAGGTTCTGGAATCGCTCGACCCGTCGGAGAGCTATCGCGGCACGGCGCTCGAGGGTACGGACGCATTCCAACGTCAGCTCAAGCGCTTCGGCATCCATGTGCGCGGCGCGGGTTCTGACCCGGTGGAAAAATTCTTCTCCACCTTTGAGTCCGCCGTGCTGTTCCCTGAATTCATCGCCCGCGTCGTCCGTCAGGGCATTGAGGAAGCCAACATTCTTCCCGCCATCACCGCGACCGTGACGAACATCGACGCGATGGACTACCGCAGCATCTACTCCGTCCCCGAAAAGTCGGACAAGGCGCTCATGGATGTGGCGGAGGGCGCAAGCATTCCGTCGACCACCATCCGCACGCGCGAAAAGCTCATCTCCCTGCACAAGCGCGGAAGAATGCTGACGGCATCATATGAAGCGCTGCGCTTTCAAAAGCTCGACCTGTTCTCCGTCATGCTCCGCCAAATCGGTACTTACATCCACAAAATGCAGCTCGAAGACGCCGTTTCCGCCATCGTTGACGGCGACGAAAACAACGATGGCGCGCGCGTTTACTGCATCGGCACAGACCCGATCGGCGGCACTTCCGGCACGCTGACCTATGCGGCGCTCGTCGATTTCTGGACGCAGTTCCATCCATACGAAATGAACACGATGCTCGTCCATCCGGCGGTGATGGCACAGCTTTTGAAGCTTGAGGAGCTGCAAAATCCGCTGACGGGGCTGAATTTTCAGGGGACGGGCAAATTCGCCACCCCGCTCGGTGCCGACCTGCTGCGCACGGATGCCATTGAAGCAACGAGCATCATTGCCTTCGACCGTCGCTATGCGCTGGAAATGGTGCAGGCGGGCGACATCGGCGTCGAATACGACAAGCTCATCGACCGCCAGCTTGAGCGTGCGGCAATCACCACGATCTACGGCTTCGGCATCATCTGCGAAGACGCCGCGAAGATTCTGGAGATCTGACCATGTCGCTGACAAGCAGGATCAAGACCCTCGCCTCCGCCCTCATCGGGGCGGAGGTCGAGGGGATCGCAGAGCGCTGTGCGGCGGCGGAGCTTTACGTCAAGCAACTTCTTCGAAGCGGCGTTGACCCGGAATCAATCGCAGAGGTCTATACCTACGCCTGTGCGGCATTGGCGGCGGCGATGGAGGATGCAGTCTCCGACGGCGTGACACGGTTTGACGCGGGAACGCTTTCTCTCTCCTTTTCCGACAAAAACGGTAAGCTTTTTGATGCCGCAATGCGCATGCTCGCCCCGTGGTGCAAAAGCAGCACCGCTTTTCTGGGGGTGCGCGGATGACGGAGCTGATCGTCGGGCTGATGGAAAAATACGGCGTTCAGGCGTCGTTTCCGAGCCGGAGTGACCTTGCGGCGACGAAGGTCTTCTTCCAGCTCATTACTTCCAAGAGCTGGCAGAATATGGAGCGCATGGTTCCCACGGGCGGCGAGATCCCGCGCGGGCAATATCTGCTTATTGCCCCGGCAAATACCGCGCTCCAACCCGCCGACCGCATACAGGTACACGGGCATAACTACGTCATCCGCCGCGCAGATGTCATCCATTTTAAGGACGCGCCCCTGTTCATCTGGGGCTTGTGTGTGGAAGGAGGGGCGCAAGACCCGTGGACGAACTGATCGCAGCCGCCGTGTCGAAGCTGACACAGGCGGGATATCACTGTCGCGCAGCCTTTCCGGGCTTTCGTCTTCCGCAGTTGGAGGCACCGATGGTCGTTGTCAGTCTGTCCGAATTCACGCTGCGCCCGGCAGCGTGCGGCGACTACATCGGCACGAACGCCGCCCTGACAGGCTTTTACGGCGAGCGCTTTGACGGCGTTTTGCAATTTGAGGTCTATTCCCCGTTCCGCAGCGGCGGCTCTGTCTGTACCGACGCCGCGTTTTCCGTCATGGAAACGCTGCGCGGAGGGCTGGACAATTATACTCTCAGCGAGCTGCACGCCGGGCAGACGGTCTATAACCCAAAGGGAGACTGCTTTCATGCAAGCGTCAGTGCCAAACTCTCCGCGTGGTACTGCCGCGCCGAGGAAACATAAGGAGGGCGTATGGAAAACATCATTCTTCCCCTTGCGCCGAAGCTGATCGTCCGCATCAACAACATCCGCATGGGCATGGTGCAGAGCTTTGAGGAGCGGCGTGAGAACAATCTCAAGCGCATCGGTTCGATCGGTACGCAGAGCGCAACGTCCATTCTGCCGACGAACACGCGCCACACGCTCAAGCTCCACCGGCTGCTGCTCGATCCATCCGTCTTTGCCGAGCGGGTCGACATGCACGCTCTGCACGGCTTCACGCTGAACATTTCCAACGGCGTTACCACCATCATTTTCAGCGGATGCGAATTTTCCCTACTCAACTGCCGCTATGAATCCGCTCAGGTCTGCGTTGAAGAAGCGGAGATCACGGCGGCGTCCCGTAGCCTGATCGTCTGAGGAAAGGAGGCACAGGGATGAAATTCGGCACGTTTCAGTTCCCAAACGACCCGGACACGCTGCACCTGAGCTTTACGCGCGATTATAAAGTAAGCCCAACCTCCGCCGGACAGTGGAGCGTGAGCAGTCCTGCGCGACTGGGCTGCACGGTCGAGGGCGAGGGCGTGTTCTTCGGAACGAGCGCAATGAGCAATTTCAACACACTGCTCAACTATTTACAGCTCGGTACGAGCATGACACTCACGATTCCCGGTCGGACGGACACTTTTTCGGCAATCCTCGTCCGGCTGGAGCTGACGGAGGAAGCATGCGAAACCTGTCTCCACTACCGCTTCGTCTTCGTCCAGACACCCATATAACGCACAAAAAGCTTGCAGGAAGAATCCTGCAAGCTTTTTTGTCATGGAATGCGCTTGTTCGGCTTCAGATAGCGTTCTTCCTCGGAAAAGACGCAGCCGCAGTATTTCTGGATATACATGCCCAATTCGCGGGCGCGTTCCTGCCCTGCGCGGAAATAGGGGCGGAAATCGCGGTAGAGAAACTGCACACCATACTCCATTGCGGCGCGTTCCGCCACCTCGCGCATCAGGTCGTGGTTTTGATAAGGGCTGATGAACAGCGACGACGTAAATGCGTCGAAGCCGCCCTCCGCCGCCTGCTGCGCCGCGCCGTAAAGGCGCATTTCATAGCATTTGACGCAGCGACCGCCGATATCCTCGGCGACGGCGCGGACAAAGGGGCGCAGGGCATATTCGTCCCGCTCGATCAGCGGAAGCGCAACGCTTTGCGCGTATTCCCGCAGGCAGTTTCGGCGGGCGCGGTACTCCGTGAACGGATGGATATTGGGATTATACCAGAAACCGGTCAGCTCGCAGCCGTCGGCGCGCAGAACATCGATGCACCGGTTTGCGCAGGGCGCGCAGCAGATATGCAGCAGTGTTTTCATTTCACGCCTCCGCTGCGGTCACATCCCCGCCGCAGCGGACGTTTTCTGCCCATCCCGTCTGCGGTAGTAGGCGCGAAGCTCCTTGCGGGCATTTTCGACCATGTCCTTTGCGCCCCGACGCAGAACGACCTGCACCACGTCGAACCCCGGCGAGCGGTTGCCCTCGATGAGCAGCGGGCCGTTCGGCGTGATCGCAACATCCCAGCCGACCATGTGAATGCGCTCGTCGACCAGCGCCGCTTCGAGCACCATCGCCTGAATCTCATCCCAGAACGGGATCGGGAAACCGTCAAAACGCGTCCCTGTCACCGAGGTGGGCGATTCGTTGAGTGCCTTGTCCACGCCGTTTCCGACCAGTACGCCCCGTTCACGGTCGACGAGGACGCCCATGCCGCCGTGGCTGAAATTGTCGGTGATGTTCGAGCCGTTTCCCACGCGGGCACAGGCGAAGATCACTTCGGCGTGCCCGTCGACGGCGAAAGTCATGATGCGGATGGTGTTCACACTGTCCGGGCAGAGCGCCGCCCAGTGCGGTTCCTGCACAATCAGCTCCTCGACGATCGCACGGCGTGTCTGTAAGTCGGCAAAGAACGCGGCTCGGTCGGTGATTTCCTCGCGGCGCATTTTGGTCACGTCGTTTCCGCCCAAACCGATCTGCGGCTTGACGACGAACGCCTCGTGGCGCGAAAGAAACGTCTCAAATCCCGTCAAATCCCCCTCGGCGGCATTGAAATGCTCGCGGTGGGTAAATTTGGCATAATTCTTGTGAAAATTCCCCTTTACGGCGATAAAGGGCGAATACTGCACTTCTTCAAAGTCGCGGTTGACTTTGTCCATATAGCCGATTGTGGCATATGTCCGGCGCTCGCGGAAGGATTTTTCATAGAATCGGAAGTTCAGATAATCCTGCAAGCCCGAACCGAGCAGCGGCACCATCGCCGCGCAGTCGAGAAACAGCCACCATGCCGGTTTTTTCCGATCGGGCAGCGCCTTGAGGTCATCATAAAAGCGTTTGTAGTGCCCCTCGAGGGCAAAGTTAAGCAGACCCATATTCTCTCTTCTTTCTGTTAACGTTCATTGTATAACAATCAAAATATACCACATTGGCACGACGATGTCAATTATCGAGGCACAACACCATTCATATCAAAAATCGACCGCAAAATTTGTGTACTTTTCCATGTGGCAAAGCGAGAAAAATTGTGGTAAGATAGGAAAAATATCCATTCGAAACCGAAGAACGAAAGGATGATATCATGTCAGTCAACAATGAAACCTACGCCGCCCGAATCCAGCGAAAGATCATGAAAAAACAGTACATCGTCGATGTCGCCACCGGTCGCCGCAAAGCGGATCTCGTTTTGAAAAACGCCACCTATGTCAACGTCTTCTCCAACCGCTTAGGCCAGGGAGAC
>CAYRMX010000067.1:0-7244 GCA_964425295.1 uncultured Oscillospiraceae bacterium
GCACGGAAACGGGACGCCCTGCGCCGCGAATCTGCGCGTCGATAAAGTCCCAGTTTGCCGCCTGCTCGGGGAAAACGCCGGTGTGCTTGAAATTCATCGGCTTGACGTTGAACGTCAGGTCACGGTAGTGAATCTGCCAGCGCTCGGGCAGACGGTGCTTCGACCACTGCCCGCCGCCGGTGTTCGAGCGGGCGTAGCGGGCGTCAAAGCCGCGCCAGAGCGGGTTTTTCTTCGGCGTCGACCAGATTACCTGCGGGTCGGGACGCACGAGAATGTATTTGCCCCAGCGCTCCAGCTTTTCGCCATCGGAGGTGTCGAGCACCTCATAATCATGCCATTGATCGGCTTTCCACATGGGATGCCTCCTGTTTTCTCTGGAATTGCCGCGTCAGTAAAGACGAATGCGGCGGTCTTCGTACCATTGGGTTTCGTCCGGCGGAAGTGCGACCTCCGGCTCGGACGCGGGTGGCGTCGTCGGCGCGACGGAAGCGGCGGTGTGGATGGTGCAGACCTCCGCCTTTTCCTCATTATAAACATGCTTTTCGTCCTTGCGAACCTTCCAGTCCTCGTTGAAGACCAGCATGCCCTGCTCCGTGACGGAGTTGCCGTGTGCCTGCTTGCAATATTCGTTGGCGACCTTGCCGCTTTCCTTGCAGATCCCGATCATTGCATGGCAGGTGCAGTAGGTCTGCGGGCAGTCCGACGGGAAGAGAAGCACGTTGACCAGACGGGTGCCGCGCACCTCTTTTTTGCAGGCGTCGGTGGCGAGCATGCCGCAGTCGGCGCAGATGTGATAGTTTTGCATGCCACTCAGGTCGAACGAACGGTAATCCAGCTTCGAATGCAGCGGGCGCATGACCTTATTCCAGACCGGGATGGCGGGGCTGCCGCCGTCATAGGTGATGACCTGCTCCGGCTGGTCGTAGCCGCACCAGACCACGGCGGTGTAGTAGGGCGTATAGCCCGCAAACCAGTAGTTCTGGTTGTTGGAGGATGTGCCGGTCTTGCCGGCAACTGCCATACCGCTCATCTGCGAAACGGTCGCCGTGCCGTACTGTACGGCGTATTCGAGCATATAGTTGATATATTTCGCGGTCTTTTCGCTCATGGCGGTGTGGCTTTCCTGTGCATTGTCGAGGACGACGTTGCCGTCGGGGCCGACCACCTTGGTATAGGTGCGCGCCTGACGGAACGTGCCGCCGTTGGGGAAGGTGGCATACGCCTGCGCCATTTCGCGGACGGTCAGACCGAAGGTCAGCTCGCCCAGTGCCAGCGGGGAATAGTCCTTGTCGGAATAGACGCGGTCGCCGATTGTCTTCGAGTCGACGAGGGTCGTGAAGCCGAGGTTCTGCGTCATGAAATTATAACTGTTTTCAATGCCGAGCGCCTGCACCGTCTTGGCGGAGATGGTGTTGAGTGACCACTGCACGCCGTATTGCACGATGCACGTCCCGCTGAAATAGCGGGAATAGTTCTGCGGCCAGTCTTCGTAGCCGTCGAGCGCGGAGTCCTCAAAGGGCGTCGCGGGCGTGATAAGCCCTGCGTCCAGCGCCGGAGCGTAGGCAGACAGCGGCTTGATCGACGAACCGGTGGAAAGCTGCGCCGTCGCGCGGTTGTAAGTCAGGCTGCCCTCTTTTTCGCCGACGCCACCCTCCATCGCGATGATGTCGCCCGTCTCGTTGTCGATGAGCACGCATGCCGACTGGAGCTGCTGGATGCTGTGTGTGCCGGGAATGTTGTCCACATTCTGATAGACATTGTCAAGCTGTGCCTGAATCTCCGGGCGGATGGTGGAAAAGATGCTGTAGCCGCCGGTCAGGAGCTTCTGCTCCGCCGCCGTGCTGCTGATGCCGTACTTTTCCGACAGATCGGCGACCACGTCGCGGTAGACCGTGTCGACAAAGTAGGAATAGGCGTTGCTGCTTTCAATGCTGTAATTCTTCGTTGCGCAGTTCGGGCAGAGATAGATGCCGTCCTGCTTGGTGTAATCGCTGCGCGTGCCCTCAAAGCCGCAGCCGGTGCAGGTATACGTCCGTTCGTCGTAGCGACCGTTGTGGAAGAGCATTTCCTCCGCCCGCGCCTGACGGTACGCAGCCTCCGACGTGAAATAGCCCTGCGCGTACATTTCATCGAGGATCGTCAGTTGGCGCTTGCGGTTGTATTCCGGGTAGGTGTACGGATTGTAGAGCGAGGGATTGTTCGTGATGGCGATGATGCTCGCGCACTGCGCGGCGGTCAGCTCCGAAACGTCCTTGGCAAAATAGACCTGCGCTGCGCTCTGCACGCCGTAGCAGCCCGAGCCGAGGTAGATCGTGTTGAGATAATACTCCATGATCTCCGCCTTGGTGTACCGCTGCTCCACCGCCAGCGCACGGAAAATTTCCAGCACCTTACGGTTGATGGTCACGTCGTCGTCCTGCGAGAGATTTTTGATGAGCTGCTGCGTGATGGTCGAAGCACCGAACGAGGTGCTTCCGCCGACAAAGTTGTTCACCGCAGAGAGCGTGCGCAGCCAGTCGACCCCGTCATGCTCGCGAAAACGCTTGTCCTCGATAGCGATGGCGGCGTTCACCATGTCCTGCGGGATCTCGTCGTAGCTGACCCAAATGCGGTTTTCCAGCGCCATAATCTGCTGCAATTCGCGGTATTCGCCCGTATCGGAGTCCTGATAATAGATGATCGAGGTCTGATTGAGCGAAATGTTGTCCAGATCGAGCGCCTCGGCGTATTCCTCCGCCTTGGGGATGACGTCCGTTTTGAGATAATCGGAGAATTTGGTCATAAAGATGGAGCCTGCGATTGCGACAATGAGCGCAAGCGTTCCCGCGGCAACCAGCGCCCAAAGGCAGACGGTGCCGAGAATATGAAGCACGACCCGCGTAATGCGCCATACGATGTGCGGCTGCTTTGCGGGCGGACGGCTGTTGTTCGCCATGTTGAAAAAACCTCGCTTTCTGATCTATCCCGTTGGTGTTCCGAATTTTGGAGCTACCAACCCATTTTCCCTATTTATATAATTATATCACGCTTGTCAAATCCATATTATCACAATTTTTGTTGGATATTTTCCGAAAATTTCGGAAAACTAAGCGCGGACGGCGAAGTTGAATTGCGTTTTCAGCCGAGTTATCTCAAGCGCCCTGCCCGTGCTTTTTCTTTTGTCGAATGCCGGTATCCGTCCGCACAGCGAAATTTTCCGTGCCCGCGTGCAATCGCCCGATTTCCTCTTGATTTTCTCTCCACCTGCGGTTACAATAGAGGCAGAAACCAGAAAGGAGGCGGACCGATGGAAGAGGAATACGGACGCGACGTGATCTCCATTACCGACGAAGACGGCGTGGAATATGAGCTTGAGGTGCTTTCCACCGTGAACTATCGCGGCACGGAATACCTTGCGCTGACGCCCGCCGATGCCGACGAAGACGGCGAGGAGCTGGAAGTCAGCATCCTGCGCTCCGCGACGGATGAAAACGGCGAACCGATGCTGCTTGCCGTCGAGGACGAGGCGGAGCTGGAAGCGGTCTATGACCTGCTGATGCAGCAGATGTTCGACGAGGACGCCGAAGACTGACCGTCGGCATGCTCTGCCGTTCAGACGAGCTGAACTGAATAAAGTTCCCTGCTGGGTGCGTGATAGTTCCCTTTAAACCCACATCAAATTTTCGGGATGTCGGACTTCCGTTTTGGCGTGCAGGCCTCCCGCTCCGGCTTCGACCGTGAGCGGACGTTGGAAGCAGAAAAAACTCGGAGAGACAACCCACCTGCCGTTTCGTGCAGGTTATAAACGGAGCTACACGGCCATAGCGGGGCTTTTTGCGCCCAAAAATAAACTTTTTTGATGTTTTTTCACTTTCCACTTGAAAGATTTGAAATTTCAGAGTATAATGTTCTACGCTGTAACTTTTGGGTCATTGACCCGAAAATTTCTCACGAAAGAGGTAATAATCAAATGAGCGCTTCCCGTGAAAGAAAAAAGCGCATGGAGCAGGGGCAGCAGCCCGTGCCTGCGCAGGTGAAGAAAAAGAAGAAGCTGTCCGAGGGTGCGATTCTCGCCATCTGCATCGTGCTGATCGTTGCGTTGGTCTTCGGCGGCATGTTTGCTTATCGCACCGTGGTTCGCAATCAGACGGTTCTGACCGTCGGCGAGCACGAGGTCTCGGTGAAGGAATTCAACCTGTTCTATAATTCCACCGCCTCCGGGCTTCAGTCCTATGCCTCCATCCTCGGCATTACGACCGGCGTTGCGCTGGACGAGCAGTATGTGACCGCCAACGGTCTGATGTACATGGGGCTGCTCGGTCTGGATTCTTCCTATCTCAGCGATGCCACCACCGATGATGACGGCACTTTCAACGTCACATGGGCACAGGTCATTGCCTATAACGCCATGAAGAGCGCCGTGCAGACCTATGCGGTCTATGACGAAGCGGTCGCAGCGGGCTATCAGCTCGATGCCGAGGCGCTGGAGGAGATCGAAACGGAAGTCTCCACGCTCGCCATGTATGCGACGATCTACGGCACGACCATCGACGATTATCTGGAAGACATCTACGGCGCCGGCTGCGACGAAGCGCTTTACCGCAGCTATCTGACCGCCGCGCACACCGCCGAGCACTACCTCTCCTCGCTGGAATACACCGCTGAGGAGATCTCCGCCCGCTATGATGAGTCGCCGGAGAAGTTCGACGTAGCGACCTATTACAGCTACACCGTCAAGGCGTCCGACTTTGCTGAGACGAAGGAAGACGGCACCACTGCCGATGTGACCGACGAAAACCGTGCCTCTGCCAAGGAAGCGGCGGAAGCGATGGAAAAGGCGTTTGCGCAGGAAGATGAGCGTGTCTCGCTCCGCGCGGACCACACGCAGGAGACGGCAAAGTCCGTCTGCGGCGAGGATGGCGCAGCGTGGCTGTTCGGCACGGCAAAGCCGGGCGATGTGAAGATGTTCCAGAACGAGGATACCTATTACGTCCTCAAGCTGGTCGCCAATGAGAACTATGACTCTCTGAACGTCATCGAGCTTGTCGTTGCGGCAGACGACGAGGAAGAGCATGACCACGAGGAGGGCGAGGAAGTTGATCATCTGCATGCAGAGGAAAAGGTCACTGCCGTGACCGACGCCCTCAAGTCAGATGCTTCCGAGGAGAAGTTCAAGGAGCTTGTCAAAGAATACAGCGACCAGAGCGGCGACGCCGTGATCGAGAACATGACGCGTAGCACAATGGCAAGCGTCTCTGCTGATATGCTCGACTGGTCGATGGAAAGCCGCAAGGCGGGCGATTACCGTGTCTTCGAAACGGACTCCGGCACGATCATCCTCTACTTCACCGGCTACGGCAAGACCTACCGCGACCTGTCCGTCAGCGCGACGCTCGTCAGCGAGTGGTTCGAAAAGGTGACGGACGCTGCCGAGGAAGTCTGCGGCTATGACGAGGACGCTGCCATGCACGGCAATGTCGATCTGGCATTCACCGCCACCAGCAGCTCGTATTAAGAGTACGCAAAAACAGGGCGCTGCGGCGCCCTGTTTTCTTTTAGGAGGATTGATGATGGAAAACCCCTTTATTCGCGAGGAAATGATGCTCGGCGCGGCGGCGATGGAGCGTCTGCGCCGTTCCAAGGTGATTGTCTTCGGCATCGGCGGCGTGGGAAGCTATGCTGCCGAGGGGCTGGCGCGGGCGGGCGTCGGCGCACTCACACTGGTCGACAGCGACACCGTCGGCGTTTCGAATCTCAACCGCCAGCTCTGCGCCCTGCACTCCACGTTGGGACAGTACAAGTCCGACGTCATGGCGTCGCGCATTCTGGATATCAACCCGGCGTGCAGCGTAATGTCCATCCCGGAGCTGTATTCCGAGGAAACGAAGGAGCGCTTTTTCGCCGAGCGCTATGATTATATCGTCGATGCAATCGATCTGGTGTCCTGCAAGCTGAGCCTGATTCAGACGGCGCAGGAACGCGACATCCCCATCATCAGCGCGATGGGCACGGGCAATAAGCTCGACCCGACGCAGTTCCGTATTACGGACATTTCCAAAACGAGCGGCTGCCACCTCGCGCGCATCATGCGCCGCGAGCTGCGCGCCCGTGGGATCGAGCACCATACCGTCCTGTTCAGCGAAGAACTGCCGCAAAAGCCGCTGGAGCTGGAAGCCCCGCCCCCCGGCAGACGCGCCATCCCCGCCTCTGTCTCGTGGGTGCCGTCTTGCGCCGGCCTGATGCTTGCAGGCTATGTCGTCCAAGCACTCACCCGAGAATCCACCCTGTAGGGAACGACCGATCACCCCACCGCCTCAGTCGGCGAATGGTGAATAGTGAAAAGTGAATGGTGAATAGTGGCGGTGTCGGCTGCGCCGACAAATAATAATAGGGGGCATACCCCTTGCGGGTACATCGATCCGGTGTAGGTACAATCGTATAACACTGTAGGGACACCCGTCATCGGGTGTCCGAAGCACGGTGATTCATTGCAGAGAATGACGGTTCATCGAACAAACTTCGATGAACCGTGCGAACACCGCAGAGCGATTTCCCTACAGGCAGTTTCGGTAGATATCTGTAGCAGAGGCTTGCTACCGCCGCGAATTCCCTGCGCACCTCAAAACGCAAAAAGAGCGCCGTTTGGCGCTCTTTTTGCACGATCGGGACTATAAGCCGGGTTCTGTAATCGACAGCCATCTATCTCGACGCATCGTTGCCGATACGCTCAAGCCACCTCCTCGGGGACGGTCGGGCAGACCATGCGTCCCCTCCACGGTGTTGCTCCGAATAGAGTTTACAGCGCCGCAATGTTCCCATGCGGCGGGTGAGCTTTTACCTCGCCTTTCCACCCTTACCCCGAAACGGGGCGGTATCTTTCTGTTGCACTTTTCCTGAAGTCGCCTTCGGCGGGCGTTACCCGTTATTCTTGCCCTGTGGAGCCCGGACTTTCCTCATGGACGGCCTTTCGGCCTGCCCACGCGACTGTCTGTCTTACTCGCGCTTTCGATTGTACAGGAAAGCGGGGCAAATGTCAATGAACTCCTTGGGTCCCGATGGGCGGAAGGGCGAAAAAATGCGGGAAGGGACTTAAAAAATCAGGCGGCCTGTGCTATGATAACAACCATCAAACAATGAGGAGGCTTGATTTGGATGCGGGTCCTTTGTTTTGGAGATTCCAATACCTATGGCTATGATCCCCGGTCCTATTTGGGCGACCGCTACGGCGCGGAGGACCGCTGGGTCGATCTGTTGGCCCAAAAGAG
>CAYRMX010000067.1:7254-7995 GCA_964425295.1 uncultured Oscillospiraceae bacterium
TGGGAGTTTATCAACGCCGGACAGAATGGCCGGGAGATCCCCCGGCGGGAGAGAGAATTTCAGAGCTTTGAGCAGCTTCTGGACCGGAGCTTGCCGCTGGATCTGCTGCTGGTGATGCTGGGCAGCAACGATCTGCTTCAGGGAAAGCACCCTGCGGGGGTCTCCGCCCGGATGGAAACCTTTCTGCGCCGGGTCTCCATGGACCCGCAGCGGATCGTGCTGATGGCGCCGCCGCCTATGCAGCCCGGGGCCTGGATCACCCGCCAGCAGCTTTTGAGCGATTCCGTGGAGTTGATTTCCCGGTACCGGGAGCTGTCTCAAACGCTGGGAACAAAATTTGTGGACTCCAGCGGCTGGCACATCGGCCTGACCTTCGATGGGGTCCACTTTACCGGAGAGGGACATCGGACCTTCGCGGAGCAGCTCTATCCGGTCTTGGCCGCGCTGGAATGACCTAGGCCCGGCGGGACAGATTCTGCGTTGTAATTTGGGGCTGATTGCGGTATAATCAAAGAAAACATTGTGGATGACCGTAAGGAGCGATTCTATATGGATTTGAAGGAATATTTAGAGACACTGCGGGGCCGTACAGTCAGCGTGATCGGCATCGGCGTTTCCAACACGCCGCTGATCGAGCTGCTCTGCAAAAGCGGCAGCCGCGTCATTGCCTGCGATAAAAAAAGCCGGGAGGCGCTGGGGGACACGGCGGACCGGCTGGAAGCGCTGGGGGCGACGCTGAAG
>CAYRMX010000068.1:0-7982 GCA_964425295.1 uncultured Oscillospiraceae bacterium
GTCCGCGTCAAGATGCGCAACGTCATCACGGGCGGCGTGACCGAAACGACGTTCAACCCGAACGACAAGTATCCGACTGCGTATATCGAGCGCAAGAAGATGGACTATTCCTATCAGGACGGTAACCTGTATTACTTCATGGACGGCGAGACTTACGAAATGACGCCGGTCGATGAGCAGATTCTCGATTCCAGCTTCCGTTTCGTCAAGGAAAACGACCAGTGCACGATCCTGTCCTACAAGGGCAACGTGTTCAGCGTCGAAGCCCCCAACTTTGTTGACCTTGAGGTCACCGAGACCGAGCCGGGTCTGGCCGGCAACACCGCGACCAACACCCTCAAGCCCGCAACGGTCGAGACCGGTGCCGAGGTCAGAGTGCCCCTGTTCATCAACGAAGGCGACAAAATTTCCATCGACACGCGTACCGGCGAGTATCTTGGCAGAGCCAAGGGCTGAGAACACGAAAGGAGTATGACATGACTCTCAATGAAAAATCCGCATATCTCAAGGGTTTGATGGACGGTCTGGAACTCAGCAAGGAGACTCCGGAGGGCAAAATGATCGCCGGAATCGTCGACCTGCTTCAGGAGATGACCACCTCCATTTCCGACCTTGAGGAGAACGCAATCGCTGTTTCCGACGAGCTTGACGAGATCGAGGAAGACCTCGACGCCATCGAGGAGTATCTCATGGACGACGATGACGACGACTATGAGGACGAGGAAGACTTCGCAGACGACGATGGCGAGGATTTTGACTATGATGAAGATGTCATTTACGATGTGACCTGCCCGACCTGCGGCGAGGAGCTTCATCTCGACGAGGAAACGATCCTCAAGGAATCCATCCACTGCCCGAAGTGCAACGAGCTGCTGGAATTCGACTTCGACGAGGACGACGAGCCGGAAGAATTTTAAAAATGCGAACGACAGCCGAAAAGTCGGCTGTCGTTTTTTCATTCTTGTGCATAGAATGCTGCGGGTGATGTTATGAAAGCGAGGCTGGAAAGTCTTCTGTGCGTAAAATGTATCGTTACGCTGCTGCTTGCGGCTGTCTTTTGCGTGCTGGCACTGCGCGGCACGATCGGCGCGGACCGTTTTTTGACTGTCTTCACCGTCGTGATTTCGTTCTATTTCGGCACGCAGCATGAACGAAAATCAGAAAAACCGGATAATTAAAAGCGCGTCCCAAACGGGACGCGCTTTCCACTGTTTACTTATCGGACTTCTTGCCGGAAAGGGCGTTGAGCACGAGGACAACCAGCATGATAATGATGATCACTACAAAGATGCCGCCCCAGCCGATGCCCATCAGCTCCAGCGCCTCCGACCACGTTGCGGGACGGTCGGGGATGTTCGTTGCCGTATCCAAGAGAATCTTTTGAAACATTTCAAATCCCTCCTTAACCGAAGTTGAAGACCAGACGCATAATCAGACCTCCGGCGATAACCGACGCAATCTGCCCGGAAACATTGACCGCCACCGTATGCATCAGGAGGAAGTTCTGCGGGTCTTCTTTCAGACCCATCTTGTGAATCACGCGCGAGGACATGGGGAACGCGGAGATGCCCGCCGCGCCGATCATCGGGTTGATCTTCTTGTGCTTCGGCAGGAAGATGTTGATGAGCTTTGCGACCATCACGCCGCCGGCGGTATCAAAGATGAACGCGACCAGACCCAGACCCATGATGAGCAGCGTCTCGGTTTTGAGGAACTGCTCTGCAGCCATGTTCGCGGCAATCGAGATGCCGAGAAAGAGGGTAATCAGATTTGCCAGCACCTTCTGCGCCGTTTCGGACAGAGAATTCAGCACGCCGCACTCGCGGATGAGGTTGCCGAACATCAGGAAGCCGATCAGTGCAACGGCATCCGGAGCAAACAGACCGGTGATAATGGTAATGACAATGGGGAAGAGAATACGCGTGGCCTTCGAAACCTGCTGCGGCTCATAGGGCATGCGGATGAGACGTTCCTTTTTGGTCGTCAGCAGCTTGATGACGGGCGGCTGAACGATGGGAACGAGCGCCATGTACGAATACGCCGCCACGGTGATTGCGCCGATGTAGCCGCTCTTGAGGGCGTTGGCAACGACGATAGACGTCGGGCCGTCCGCTGCGCCGATAATGGAAATGGAGGCAGCGTCACGGATGTCGAAGCCGCAAAGACTCGCCATGAAGAACGTGAAGAAAATGCCGAACTGCGCCGCAGCACCGAAGATCATCAGCTTCGGGTTTGACAGCAGAGGCCCGAAGTCGATCATTGCGCCGATACCGATGAAGAGAACCAGCGGGAAGAGCTCATTGGCGATGCCGCTGTTATACAGCAGGCTGAGAATGCCGCCTTCTTCGCCGATCGTGACGCCCGGCAGGTTCATGAGAATTGCGCCGAAGCCGATCGGCAAAAGCAGCGACGGCTCCATGTCCTTGGCGATGGCGAGATAAATCAGCAGACCGCCGATCACCCACATCACCAGCATTTTCCAGTCTCCGCCGGCAAAGCCGAGTGCGAAATCCCGGATGTTTTCAAACAGTGTTTCCAAGTTTTCTTTCCTCCCAAATGTGCTTAAAATATGGACTTATGAAAACGATCAGGTCGCATCGAAGTCGGCGTCGTTATCGTCGTCATCGTCGCGCAGATCGGTCATCATTTCACTGAAGCGCATGCGGCGGCGCACCTTGCTTTCCTCAACATTTTCGTGCAGAAGTTCCTTGACGTCGAGCGGGTGCTTGATGTTTTTCAGCAGCAGGGTAGGGGTGCTCTTGTCCGAGGACGCGATCGTGACAGTCCCGACACCGAAAATCCGCTGCCAAAGGCTGCGCTTCAGGCTGATGTCGCGGACGCGGTAAAGCAGCAGCTCCTCGTCCCGCACACTCAGAAAGCCGACCGAGAAAAACAGCCGATCGTCGCTCATTGCGTAGCGCGTGAAGCTCAAAGGCATGCCGAGAAAGCGCTTGCGGTCCTTCCAGATGTACCGGTCACCACGAAAAGCCATAGGAAAACCTCCTTAAATTCAAAATATCTCAATATGATTGTATGGGAAAGCATTCCAAAAGTCAATAGAGAAAATAGGGAAATCCTGCAGGTGAAAAATCGGGTTGCAATATGCAGCGGTTTGTGCTAAAGTAATATCGTAATATTAGGAAAAGAGTTTCATGACATGATTGAATACGTTGACATTGAACACGCGCAGGAGCTTGACGCTTTTGTAACGGCGCACCAAAACTGCCATTTTATGCAGACCTCCCTCTGGGGGCGGGTCAAGAAGGACTGGGGCTGGTACGGCATTCTCTGCCGCAACGACTCCGGCGAGATCGTCGGCTCGATGGCGCTGCTGCGGCACGACATCCGCTTTCTGCCCACCTGCATGCTCTATGCCCCACGCGGCCCGATCTTCACGGACGGCGATTTTGATACGTTCCGCGCCCTCGTTGACGGCGCAAAGCAGCTCTGCAAGCGCTGCGGCGCATATCTCTTGCGGCTTGACCCGCGTCTGGAGGAGACGGAGACGGCGTTTGTCGAGCAGGCGGCTTCTCTCGGCTTCTCGCAGGACACGGCGAGCGATTTTTCCCTGTTCCAACCGAGATGCTGCTACGTTCTCGAGCTTGCGGGGCTGACGCCGGAGACGCTGGAATCGAAGTATCAGCGCTCCACCCGTTATAACGTCCATCTTGCCCAGCGGCGCGGCGTTCAGGTCGCGCTCGGCGGCATCGACGATCTGCCCGATTTCTGCCGTATGATGGCGCAGACGGCGCAAAAAAACAGTTTTGAGCCGCGCACGGAGCGCTATTTCCGCGAATTTCTGACCGGAATGGGCGAACACGCAACGCTCTATTTCGCGCAGGAGAACGGCAAGAACGTCGCCGGAACGATCACCGTGACGCTCGGTAATCGGAGCTGGCACATGTACGGCTGCTCGGACAATTCCTGCCTGACCAACCGCCCGAACGAGCTGCTGCAATACCGCATGCAGTCCGACGCGATCAAAGCCGGCTGCAACGCCTTTGACTTCCGCGGTGTGGAGGGCTACCCGGTCGAGGGTAACCCGAAGATCGGTCTGCATGCCTATAAACAGGGCTACGGCGCCGACTTCCATGCCTATGTCGGGCAGTTTGACTACATCGCCCGTCCGATGATGCACAAAACCGTCCGTTTTCTGCAAAAGCTCTATCGTTAATGAAAAGGAGACCCGCTGTAAAGCGGGTCTCCTTCTTTATGCGTTCTTGTTTTTTCTCTGTAACTTGCGGGCGCGTTTCAGCGGGAGCTTGCGGTCGCGACGCTTCATCTGATTGTCGAAAATCAGCAGGAAAAAGCGCATGACCGTCGGGCAGGCGAGCAGGAGCAGTCCGAGAAGCAGCCCCGATTTCAGGCTGAGCGGCGTCAGCTCGAAGAAGCCGGGCAGGACAAAGAGTGAGAAAAGCATCGCTGCAAGCATCGCGACAAAAACGGCAACGCGCAGCTTGGTAAACGGCTTGGAAACATGATACAGCGTAACAAAGCCGACCGTTGCGACGACCCAGACGGCGATGGTGTTCAGCTCACTTTCCGGCAGACGGAACAGGGAAGTGAACAGCCCCGCGAACGTCACAAGCAGGATGTTCGTCAGACCGCCCGGCATGGCGCGGCGGACGACGTTTCGCAGGAAGCGACCCTCGGCCCGCGCATAATTCGGCTCAAGCGCAAGGAAGAACGACGGCACGCCGATGGTCAGCGCGCTGATGAGCGAAAGCTGGATGGCTTGCAGAGGATAGGGCATGTCGATAAAGAACAGCAGCAGTGTCAAAACGAACGAGAAAATGTTCTTGACGAGGAACAACGCGGCGGCGCGCTGGATGTTGTTGATGACGCGACGCCCCTCTGCCACAATGCGCGGCATGGCGCTGAACTGCGAATTGAGCAGCACGATCTGCGCGACCTGCGACGCCGCCTGACTGCCTGACGCCATTGCAATGCCGCAGTCGGCGTCCTTGAGTGCGAGCACATCGTTCACACCGTCGCCGGTCATGGCGACCGTGTGCCCTTGCGCCTTAAAAGCGCGGATGAGGTGGCGCTTTTGCTCCGGCGTAACACGACCGAAAACGGTATATTTCCGCACGGCATCGGCATAATCCCGCTGCGAGACGAGCGTTGAAGCGTCGATATAGCGCTCGGCATTCTCAATCCCGGCGCGGGCGGCAACCTCGGAAACGGTAATGGGGTTGTCACCGGAGATCACGCGGACGGAAACGCCCTGCGCGGCAAAGTAGCGGAATGTTTCCTGTGCATCCGGGCGCAGGAGATTGTTGATGTAGATCAGGGCAACCGGCTCGACGAGCGTGTTGTCCAAATGGGAGGAGAGCGTTCCCCGATAGGAGGCAAGTAGGAGCACGCGGCAGCCCTTTGCCGACCACGGCTCGGCGCTTTCGCAGATGGTGTTGTAGCGGTCGCCCATGACGAATTCCGGCGCTCCGACGATGTAGCTCCCGTGTGAGCCGAATTCGGCAGCAGACCATTTGGTCGAGGAAGAAAACGGAATACGGCGCGTAGCGCTCCACGCGCTCTCGGCGGAAAACTGCGCCGACATAGCGCGCGCCGTCTCGTTGTCCGGCTCTTCGCCGGTATAGAACGCGGCGAGGATCTGTTCAATGTCCTCATAGCCGAAGCGCGCCGTGTCCAGTGGGAAAATATCCGCAACCTCCATTGCGGGCTCGGTGATCGTGCCGGTCTTGTCGACACACAGGACGTCAATATGCGCCAGCGTTTCAATACAGTTCATGTCCTGCACGAGGACACGGCTGCGTGTCAGTTTCAGGCAGCTCACGGCGATGGCGACACTGGTGAGCAGATATAATCCCTCGGGAATCATGCCGATCAGGGCGGCGACAGTCGACTCGATCGACTCGCGCAGGGGAAGCCCCTGGAACACATCGAGATAGTGGCGAATGAAGAGAAAAACGCCCATTGGAATCAGGGCAATGCCGACGACCGTGATGAGCCGCGTCAGGGAGAGCATCATTTCGGACTTCGTCGAGCGAACATTCTGCTTTGCCTCCGCGGCGAGCTTGGCGGCATAGCTTTCCGCGCCGACGTGCGTAAGCTGCGCACGGCAACGCCCGGAGATCAGGAAGCTTCCGGACTTGAGTTCGTCGCCGACGTTCTTGATGATCGCGTCGGCTTCGCCGGTCAGGAGCGATTCGTTGACCTGCACTTGCCCGTCACGCACGACGGCATCGGCGCAGATCTGGTCACCGGCGACAAACTCGACAATGTCGTCGCGCACAAGCTGATCGGTGCGCACGGACACCCGTTCGCCTGAGCGAATGGCGCGCACCGAGCCAACGGCGACCAGCGTCAGCTTGTCGACCGCCCGCTTTGCACGGATCTCCTGAAAAATGCCGATGACCGTGTTTGCCATTGCGACGATCAGGAATGTCATATTCTTAAATGAGCCGACGATCAGCAGCGCTGCCGCAAGAATCAGAAAAATCAGGTTGAAAAAGGTGAAGAGGTTGTCCTTAACGATCTGACGTTCCGTTCGCGTGTTGGAGGCGGGGGCGACGTTTCGCAGACCGCTGTGTTGGCGGATGCTGACTTCCTGCGCGGACAAGCCCTCGCGGATGTCGGCATTGACCACGGGAACGGCGCGGTGCTCCTTGCGGAGCGGTTGAGTTATCTGTCTTTGTTCCATGATTTGCTCCCATCGCTTATCACTGTTTCACATTATATCACATCGTTTGACAAAAATACACTACAAAATGGTTACGAAACGCGCTGATCTTTCCCGCAGCGACCGAAAAAGCTCGAAAAACGGGCAGATTTTTTTGAAAAAATCCTTGCATTTTCAGGACGCTTGTGGTATCATATCTTGGTCTGTAAATGGGTGGTCCTCTGCGATGTGGTCACATCGGCATGAACGCCTAATAAACAAGGAGGACAAAACTATGGATCTGATGAAGGCTCTGACCAGCCAGTACATGAAGGAAGAACTGCCGCAGATGAACGTCGGCGACACCGTTCGTGTTCATGTCAAAATCAAGGAAGGCGCTCGTGAAAGAGTGCAGGTGTTCGAGGGAACGATCATTGCCCGCAAGCATGGCGGCATTGAGGAGAGCATCACCGTTCGCCGTCTGAGCTACGGCGTCGGCTGCGAGAAGGTTTTCCCCGTCCATTCTCCGAGCATTGTCAAGGTCGAAACCGTTCGCCGTGGTAAGGTTCGCCGTGCGAAGCTGTACTATCTGCGCAACCGTCTCGGCAAGGCTGCAAAGGTCAAGGAGAAGGTCTAAAAAAGAATTCCCCCGTGTGTCCGTTGGGCGCACGGGGATTCTTTTTTGCACAAGGCGCGCACCGCAGGGGAGCGGTACGCGCCGAAATTCGATTATACGCCGGTCATGGCCTCCAGGACCGTCCATTTTTCTTCGTTGATGCCCTTGTGCTGCGCAAGACCCTCTTCGATATCGATGTCGCACATTTTGCCGTCATTGATACACACAACGCGGTTCGTTCCGCCGTTTGCGAGGATATCGACGGCGCGGTAGCCCATGCGCGTGGCAGTCACGCGGTCGCGTCCCGTGGGCGTGCCGCCGCGCTGGATGTGCCCGAGCACCGTCACGCGCGGGTCAATGCAGATTTCTTCCTTGATGCGGTTTGCTACGTCGAACGCGCTGCCCGCGCCCTCGGCGACGACGACCATGTAATGCGTGAAGCCGTTGAGCCGCGCGTTGCGGATTTTCTCGATGACCTCCGTCTCGAAGCTTTCCTTGCTCTCCGGCACGAGGACCGCCGTCGCGCCGACCGCCAGACCGACGTAGAGCGCCAGATGTCCGGCGTTGCGCCCCATGACCTCGACGACCGAGCAGCGCTCATGCGACTGCATGGTGTCGCGGAGCTTGTCGATGCATTCAATGGCGGTATTTGCTGCCGTGTCGTAGCCGATGCAGTAGTTCGAGCAGGCGATGTCGTTGTCGATCGTGCCGGGGATGCCGACGACGGAAATGCCGTGCTTGGAG
>CAYRMX010000069.1:0-7922 GCA_964425295.1 uncultured Oscillospiraceae bacterium
GCTCAAGACCATCACGCTGCTCTCCGGCGGCGAGAAGGCGTTCGTCGCCATCGCGCTGTACTTCGCCATTTTGAAGGTGCGCCCGACGCCGTTCTGCATGCTCGACGAGATCGACGCCGCGCTCGACGACCGAAACGTGGAGCGTTTTGCGGGCTATCTGCGCGGCTTCTGCGGCAAAACGCAGTTCATCGTCATCACGCACCGCCGCGGCACGATGGAAGCTGCGGACGTCCTTTACGGCGTGACGATGCAGGAGCAGGGCATTTCCAAAATCCTCCATCTCGACCTCAATCAGATGGAACAGCAGCTTGGAATCATCACGGAGGAATGACATGGGCTTTTTTGATAAAATCAAGAACGGTCTGAAAAAGACCAGAACGGCAATGGCGTCGACACTGGGCGGCATCTTTTCCGCATTCACCGGCGCAAACGACGAATTCTATGAAGAACTCGAGGAAAGCATGATCCTCGCCGACATCGGCGTGGAGACATCGTGCAAAGCGGTCGAGCTGCTTCGCGAGCGCGTCAAGGAGGAAAAGCTGAAAACCGCCGAGGAGATCCACGATGCACTCAAGGAAATCCTCGTTGACATGCTGAACGTCGGTGACACGGCGCTGAAGCTGACCACGAAACCCTCGGTCGTCCTCGTCATCGGCGTCAACGGCGTCGGAAAGACCACGACCATCGGCAAGCTTGCTCACAGCTTTTCCGAGCAGGGCAAGCGCGTCCTGCTCTGCGCTGCCGACACGTTCCGTGCCGCCGCTGCCGACCAGCTTGAAATCTGGGCGGGACGGTCGAATGTCGAAATCGTCCGCCAGCACGAGGGCGCTGACCCCGCCGCAGTCGTCTTTGACGCCATTTCCGCTGCCAAGGCGCGCGGAACGGACATCATCCTCTGCGACACCGCCGGACGGCTGCATAACAAAGCAAACCTCATGAATGAGCTGGGCAAAATCTCCCGCATCATCGACCGTGAGCTTCCCGACGCGGACAAGGAAGTGCTTCTCGTCCTCGACGGCACAACGGGGCAGAACGGTCTGATGCAGGCAAAAGAATTCAAGAACATCGCAGGCGTTACGGCGATCGCCCTGACCAAGCTCGACGGCACGGCAAAGGGCGGCATTGTCATTGCCGTTGCCGACGCGCTGCAAATCCCCGTAAAATACATCGGCGTCGGCGAACAGATGGACGACCTCATGCCGTTTGATGCAAAGGCGTTTGTCGACGCTTTGATCTAAGGAGGTTCCGATGAGAAACGATGGCAGAGCCGCAGACGAAATGCGGAAAGTAAAGGTGACCCTCGGCTTTTCCAAATTTGCCGAGGGAAGCTGCCTGATCGAGCTGGGCGACACGATGGTCTTGTGCAACGCCTCGGTGGAGGAGCGCGTCCCGCCGCACGTCACGAGCGGTGGCTGGGTCACAGCAGAATATTCCATGCTCCCGCGCGCCAACCGCGAACGCAGCCGCCGTGACATCTCCAAGCTCAAGCTCTCGGCGCGCAGTGCGGAAATTCAACGTCTGATCGGGCGCAGTCTGCGTTGCGCTGTTGACCTCGAACAGCTTGGCTCGCGCACGATCACGATCGACTGCGATGTTTTGCAGGGTGACGGTGGCACGCGCACCGCGTCCGTCACGGGCGGCTTCATCGCTCTGACTCTTGCATGTCGCAATCTGGTCGAAAAGGGACTGATCGCGCAAATGCCCGTGCGCACCTATGTTTCCGGCATTTCCGCCGGCATCGTGCGCAACGAAGCCATGCTCGACCTGTGCTATGAAGAAGATTCCCGCGCCCTTGTTGACTTCAACTGCATCATGACCGCCGAGGGCGACATCATCGAATTGCAGGCAACGGGCGAGGGAAGACCGTTCACCGTCGAAGAGCAGAGAAAGCTCGTCTCCCTCTGCCGCAAGGGGAACGCCGTCCTGACGCAAATGCAGCGCCGCTGCCTCGGAGGTTTGGAATGAAACTGGTACTTGCAAGTAACAACGCCCATAAGCTTGAAGAGCTGCGCGCGATCCTTTCGCAGCTCGGCATGGAGGTCATTTCCCAAAAAGAGCTGGGCATTTCGGTCGAGCCGGACGAAACGGGCACGACCTTTGAAGAAAATTCGTATATCAAGGCAAAAACCGTCATGGATTTGTGCGGCCTTCCGACGATCGCGGACGATTCCGGCCTGATGGTCGACGCGCTCGACGGCGCGCCGGGAGTCTATTCCGCACGGTTCGGCGGCGACGCCTGCAAAAGCGACCGCGAGCGGCTGGAATACCTCTTGGAGCGTCTTTCGGACGTCCCGAAAGAGCAGCGCAGCGCGAAATTCGTGAGCGTCATCACCATGCTGACGCCCGACGGCGGCAAGATCGTCGCCCGCGGCGAATGCCCCGGTCAGATTCTGACTGCCCCGCACGGGAAAAACGGCTTCGGCTATGACCCTGTGTTCTATGTTCCCGATGCGGACTGCACCTTTGCAGAGCTTCCTCCGCAGGAAAAAAACCGCATTTCTCACCGCGCGCGGGCGCTCGACGCCTTCTCTGCGCAGGTTCGAAAGGAGAAACAATATGCTGACAAGTAAGCAGCGAGCCAATTTGCGCTCTGAAGCCAACACCCTCGAAACGACCCTGATGGTCGGCAAGGGCGGCGTGACGGAAAGCGTGCTCGCCGAGGCAAAAACGCAGCTCGAAGCCCGTGAGCTGGTCAAGGGACGCGTGCTGGAATCGGCACTGCTGACCGCCCGCGAAGTCTGCGACGCGATCTGCGAGGGCATCGGCGCCGACGGCGTGCAGTGCGTCGGGTCGAAATTTGTAATTTACAAAAAGTCCGAAAAGAAAGCGCAGGAGGCAGCGCGTCAGGCACGCGCCCTGCAAAAAAAGAACGCCAATCCCGTCCGCCGCGGCGCGCAGGAGCGCCGCCGTCAGGCAAAGGAGGAGCGCGAGCGCCGCAATGAATATTTCCGTCAGGCGGCGATCGAAGCGGCAATCGAACGCAGAAAAAGCGGAAAATAAAGAGAGGTTACGTTCATGGCGAGGATCGGCATTTTCGGCGGGAGCTTCAATCCGCCGCATTTGGGACATATGCTGGCAGTGCGCGAGTTTCAAAAGAAGCTTGCGCTTGACCTCGTGCTGCTGATACCGGCGTCCGTCCCGCCGCACAAGGAGCTTGTCCTAGACACGCCGCTCCACCGTCTTCAAATGACGCGTCTTGCGGCGCAGGAGCTTCCCGGAACGGAGGTTTCCGATCTGGAACTGCGCCGCCCCGGCTTGAGCTACACCGCCGATACCGTTGCCGCCCTGCGCGCGCAGTACCCGAACGACGAGCTGTTCCTGCTCATGGGCACGGACATGTTCCTGAGCTTTGCGAAGTGGTATCATCCGGAGCGTATCACTGCCGAGGTCACTCTTGCCGTTGCGCACCGCGCAGCAGACGAGCCGAAGAAGCTCCAAGCCTGCGCAGCGCAGCTTGCCGACTGTTTCGGCGCAAAAACCGTCCTTGTCGAAAACGAATACCTCCCGCATTCGTCCACGTCCGTGCGGGCAATGCTGGCATTCGATTGTGCGGAGAGCTTTCTCGCGCCGTCGGTGCTGGCATATATCCGCGAGCACCGACTTTACGGCTGCGGTGAGCCGCTGAAGCATCTTCCTTTTGAGGCGCTTGCCGAGCACAGTCTGCGGCTTCACAAGCCGTCGCGCATGGCGCATGTCCGCGGTTGCAGTGAAACGGCGGCGCAGCTTGCCCGCCACTACGGCGCAAATGAGGCCGACGCGCGCCGTGCGGGAATTTTGCATGATATTACAAAGGCGCTAAACGCCGATGAACAGTTGAAATTGTGCGAAAAGTATGGTATTATATTAGATAATTTTGAACGCTGTCATCCGAAGCTGCTGCATGCGCGCACTGCGTCCGTGGTCGCCGCGCGGGTCTTTGCGGAAAACGAGGCGGTCTGCGCTGCGATTCGCTGGCATACGACCGGCAAAGCGGATATGAGCGTTCTGGAAAAGATCGTGTATCTTGCCGATTATATGGAGCCAAACCGTGATTTTGACGGTGTCGAGCCGCTGCGGAAGCTCGTCCGGACGGATCTCGATGCGGGCATGCTGCTCGGGCTTCGCATGACGATGGAGCAGCTTCGCGCCCACGAGAGCGAGATCGACCCCAACTCGCTTGCCGCGCTCCGCTTTCTGGAGGAAAGGAAAACGATATGAAACTCTATGGCAACAGAAAACGTCCCGACCGTCCCGAACGTCGGGATGCCGTGCTTGAACCCGAGCAGACCGCGGCGCCGCAGGAATGGGAATCGGAGCTGCTTCGTGACGATCTTGACCCGGCAGAGCTTTCCGCCCTGCTCGGTCTGACGCCGAAAGAACCTGCGCAGCCCGAAGAACCGAAGATGTCGACCCGTATCGAGCCGCGGGAGGAACATCCCCGTGCCGAGCGGGAAGCGCAGGAGCGTCTTCTTTCCATGCAGGAGAAAGAGCAACCTTCCGACGAACACCGTCTCAGCTCCAAAACACGGGCGCTGATTTTGTGTATTTCCTCGATCTGCGTCTTTGCCGCCACGCTTGTGATGGTTCTTCTGCTTATCAACAACAGCAAAGAGCCGATCACCATCGGTCAGCCGCAGCAGCCCAAGGAGCTGCAATACGTCGTTAACGTCAATCCGCCGGCAAAGGTGGATGCGCCGGTCGAGCTGGTGCCGCCGGCGGGCGTGAATGACTCCACGACGCTCAATATCCTACTTCTGGCTGCCGATGCCGCCGGAGAGCGGATGGACACCGTCATCCTTGTGAACGTCGATACCGTGACGCGCGAGGTCGGCATGCTGAGCATCCCACGCGACACCTACATTTCCGGCAACTATGACATTCCCAAGCTCAACGAGGTCTATGCCGCGGCAAAGGGCGGCAAGCGCGGCATTGAAGCGCTGCGCGAAAAAATCAAGGAAATGATCGGCTTCTGGCCGGACTACTATTTCATCATCGACGAGGATGTCCTTTCCCTCGCGTTGGACATGGTCAACGGCGTAGATTTTGAAGTCCCGTCCAAACCCGCGTATTGTTCGCTCAATTCGGGAAAACTTCCGCTGAGCGGTAAAAAAGCGATTGAATTGTTCCGCTTTGACGAGGACTATGACGACGTCGACCCCGCGCCGACACGCGTGCAGCGCGATTTCCTGGCGGCGCTGTTTGACGAGCTTTTGACCGAGCAGGACGATGAAACGATCGAGAAAAACGCCAAATCGCTTATCGACGTGGCAGACACCGACCTGACGGAGAACGATCTGCTCTATTTCCGCTATCTGCTTCAGGATGTCGGCTTTGATCCGAGCGTCAGCGAAGCGCTTGAGGGCGAGGAGATCACCGTGAAAGGGGAGAGCTACTTCGAAGTCGACCCGCAGAAAGCCTGCGACCAGCTTAACAACGGTTTTAATCCCATAGCGAACAAGCGCCTGACGGTCTATCAGCTCAACTTCCGCCAGAAAACGGGCAGCAGCACCGACGGTCATTATTCCTCGTTTGGATTCCCGACCACAAAGAAAGAGACGACGGAAGCGCCGACCGATGAGACGGAGGAAACCGGCGAAACAGGAGCGACCGATGAAAACGGCGAGACAGTCGACAGCTCCGGCGAAACGAAAGCCCCCGAGCCGACCGAGGAAACGCCTGAACCGACCTCCGGCAGCACCGAGCCGACGACGCCTTCTTCGACCGTGACACCCCCGACGGAAGGCCCTGACCCGACGACGCCGCCCACCTCCGCTGCGACGGAAGCTCCGGCAAGTGAAACGAATCCATGATCCGAAAGGAAGAAAGATATGAACACACCGAAAGAGATCGCACTGCGCGCAGCAAAAGCGCTCGATGACCGCAAGGGACTGAATATCCGCCTGCTTGAGGTCGGAGACGTGACGAGCCTTGCCGATTATTTTCTGATCTGCACCGGCACTTCCGGCACGCACGTCAAGACCCTCTGCGACTGCGCCGAAGCAGCCGTTGCCGATGAACTGGGTGAGCCGCTTCTGCACCGTGAGGGGCATCGCGGCGGCACATGGGTGCTGCTGGACTTCGGCTGTCTGGTCGTCCATGTTTTCACCGATGAAACACGCGAATTTTATGATTTGGAGCGCCTGTGGAACGATGCCAAGCAGATTCCGCTGACGTTCGGAGAGAATGAGGCATAACATGAAATACGATTTTGCGGCAATTGAGAACAAATGGCATAAAATCTGGCAGGAAAAGCAGCTCTATAAGGCGGAAACCGGCGCAGATAAGGAAAAATTCTATGCACTGATCGAGTTCCCGTACCCTTCCGGCGTCGGTCTGCACGTCGGGCATGCCCGCCCGTACACCGCGATGGACGTCATTGCCAGAAAGCACCGCATGCAGGGTGAAAATGTCCTGTTCCCGATGGGCTACGACGCATTCGGTCTGCCCACCGAAAACTACGCCATCAAGAACCACATCCATCCTGCGATTGTGACGAAAAACAACATCGAAGCATTTCGCGGGCAGCTCCATGCGCTGGGCTACAGCTTCGACTGGGATCGTGAGATCAACACCACCGACCCGAAGTATTTCAAGTGGACGCAGTGGATTTTCCTTCAGCTCTATAAAAACGGGCTTGCCTACAAGGCGCAGATGCCTGTCAACTGGTGCACATCCTGCAAATGCGTCCTCGCCAACGAAGAAGTCGTGGAAAACGTCTGCGAGCGTTGCGGCAGCCCCGTTATCCGCAAGGAGCAGAGTCAGTGGATGCTTCGCATCACGAAATATGCAAAACGACTGCTCGAAGATCTCGACGACGTCGACTTCATCGACCGCGTCAAGACCCAGCAGCGCAACTGGATCGGGCATTCGACCGGCGCCGAGGTGCGCTTCGGCTCGACCCTCGGCGACGAGATCACGGTCTATACCACCCGCCCGGACACCCTCTTCGGCGCAACGTATATGGTGCTCTCGCCGGAGCATGCCCTTGTTGCAAAATGGATGGACAAGCTGGAAAACCCGGATGAGATCCGCGCATATCAGGCTGAGGCCGCAGCAAAATCCGACTTTGAGCGCACCGAGCTGGTCAAGGACAAGACCGGCGTCATCCTCAAGGGCGTCAAGGGCATCAATCCCGTCAACGGCAAGGAAATCCCCGTCTTCATCTCCGACTACGTTCTTGCAACCTACGGCACGGGCGCGATCATGGCAGTTCCCGCGCATGACGACCGCGACTGGGCGTTTGCCAAGAAATTCGGCTGTGAGATCATCGAGGTCGTCAAGGGCGGAAATGTCGAAGAAGCGGCGTTCACCGACTGCGCCACGGGCGTGATGGTCAATTCCGGTTTCCTCGACGGGATGAGTGTTGCAGAAGCGAAGAAAGCGATCGTCGCTTTCCTGACGGAAAAGGGCGTCGGCAAGCAGACGGAAAACTACAAGCTCCGCGACTGGGTATTCTCCCGTCAGCGCTATTGGGGCGAGCCGATCCCGATCGTCCACTGCGAAAAGTGCGGCACCGTGCCCCTGCCCGAAAGCGAACTTCCGCTGCTCCTGCCCGAGGTCGAGAGCTATGAACCGACCGATGACGGGCATTCTCCGCTCGCCGCGATGACCGACTGGGTCAATACGACCTGCCCGTGCTGCGGCGCGCCTGCCAAGCGCGAAACGGACACCATGCCCCAGTGGGCAGGCTCTTCGTGGTACTTCCTGCGCTATATGGATCCGCACAATGACGACGCGCTGGCTTCCAAGGAAGCGCTGGAATACTGGAGTCCGGTCGACTGGTACAACGGCGGCATGGAGCACACGACGCTCCACCTGCTTTACAGCCGCTTCTGGCATAAGTTCCTCTATGACATCGGCGTCGTGCCGACGAAAGAGCCGTATGCCAAGCGCACCAGCCACGGCATGATTCTCGGCGAGGGCGGCATTAAGATGTCCAAGTC
>CAYRMX010000070.1:0-441 GCA_964425295.1 uncultured Oscillospiraceae bacterium
TGTACGAGAGCAAGAGACAGTATCAGTACGGCACCGGCAGACGGAAGTCCTCCGTCGCGCGTGTCCGCGTCTATGAAAACGGCACCGGCTCCATCATCATCAACGGCCGCGAGATCGACGATTACTTCGGTCTGGATACCCTGAAGCTGATCGTTCGTCAGCCGCTGGTCGCCACCGAGCTGATCGGCAAGGTCGACGTTGTCTGCACCGTCAAGGGCGGCGGTGTGACCGGTCAGGCAGGCGCTATCCGTCACGGCATTTCCCGTGCGCTGCTGAGCGTCAACGCCGAATACCGCGCAACCCTCAAGGCTGCGGGCTTCCTGACCCGTGACCCGAGAATGAAGGAACGTAAGAAGTACGGTCTGAAGGCCGCTCGTCGCGCGCCGCAGTTCAGCAAGCGCTGATTACGTTTTCAAATTCGAATTGTTTTTTCAAGGCTCC
>CAYRMX010000070.1:541-7906 GCA_964425295.1 uncultured Oscillospiraceae bacterium
ACCGGCACGATTTTTAACGCCACGACAGTTCAGCAAGCGCTGATTACGTTTTCAAATTCGAATTGTTTTTTCAAGGCTCCCAAATCGTATGTTTTGGGAGCCTTTTCTTATGTGCTTGCTTCCTGCGGCTGTCCTCGCGGCATAGCCGCTGCGGTCGAGGCGAAAATCGTGCCACCGGCACGATTTTTAACGCCACGACAGTTCAGCAAGCGCTGATTACGTTTTCAATTTCGAATTGTTTTTTCAAGGCTCCCAAATCGTGCGGTTTGGGAGCCTTTTCTTGCGCGCTAAGAGTTGATCAGCTCGGAAATGCTCTGCTGGGCGGAGTCGACTGCTTTTTGAGCGGTTTTGCGCAGCTCGGACTGCTGCGGCAGCATGAGTGCGGCAGCGCCGCCGGCGAGCATTCCGACGCCGAGCGTCAGCAAAAAGCCTTTGACCTGCATGCGTGTCACCTCCTTTTGCGTTTTCTTTAGCATTCCCGCGGGGACGAAAAACTTGCAAAGATGGCGGATTTTGTCGAAAATCGTCTTGCAGAGCCGGTTTTTTATGGTATACTGAAAGCAAGAGATCTCAAAGGAGGGCTTTGCATGTCGATCGCTGCATTACAGGAACGCATTCGCCGGTCGAAGTCGCCGGTCATGGTCGGGCTGGATCCGTATCTTCCCATTTTGCCGCCGCACATCGTGCGCGAGGCGTTTGCGGAGCACGGGCAGACGCTTCACGGCGCGGCAGAGGCGTATGCGCGCTTCTGCGCGGAGCTTCTTGACGCGTTAAAAGATGTTGCGCCGGCGGTCAAGCTGCAAAGTGCCTGCTTTGAAGCCCTCGGCGCGGACGGTATTGCCGTCATGCAACGGTTGAGCGTCTATGCCAAGAAACTGGGCTATTACGTCCTGATCGACTCGATGCGCGGCGACGTGGGGAGCGTGGCGGAGATCTATGCACAGGCGATGTTCGGCGAAGTCCCCGTTGGCGAGACGGCGCACTGCCTCTATGCCTGCGACGCGCTGACTGTCAACGGCTACCTCGGCAGCGACGGCATCAAGCCGTTTTTGCCCTACTGCAAGCGCGACGGGAAGAACATCTTCCTGCTGCTCAAGACCTCCAACCGTTCTTCGCGCGAGGTGCAGGATCTGCTCTCCGGCGACCGCGTGGTCTACACGGCAATGGCGGATCTCGTCATGCGCTGGAGCACTGACCTGTTCGGCAAAAACGGCTACAGCGAGATCGGCGCGGTGGTCGGGGCGACGTTCCCGCAGACCTTAAGGCTGCTGCGCGAAAAATATGACCGCCTGTTTTTTCTCGTCCCGGGCTACGGCGCGCAGGGCGGTACGGCGAAAAACGTGCAGTTCGCATTCGACCGCTTCGGACACGGCGCGATCGTCACCGCCTCGCGGAGCATTCTGTGCGCGTGGCAGAAGGCGGGCAGCGACGGCACGGACTACCTGACGCACGCCGTCGCCGCAGCGGAAAAAATGAAAAAAGAAATTGCGAGGTATGTAACGATCCTATGACAACGATCTATCTGATTCGCCATGCCGAGGCGGAGGGCAATGTCTACCGCCGCCTCCACGGGCAGTATGATTCTATGATTACGCGCAACGGCAAGCGGCAGATCGCCGCCCTGCGCGAGCGATTTGCGTCCGTGCCGATTGCGGCGGTGTACGCCAGCGATCTGACGCGCACCTGCACGACGGCGAGTGCGATTTTTGCGCCCAAGGGGCTTCCGTTGCAAAAAGAACCGCGCTTCCGTGAAATCCATGCCGGCGTTTGGGAGGATATCCCGTTCGGGCAGCTCGCGCATGACGACCCGGAGCGCATGAATGCCTTTTCCCATTCGCCGAAAACGTGGTCGGTCGAGGGGAGCGAGCCGTTTGCGGTCTATACGGCGCGGTTTTTGGAGGCACTGGAGGAGGTCGCGCGGCGGCATGACGGGCAGTCGGTGGCGATCTTCTCGCACGGAATGGTGCTGCGCGGCACGCTGCAAACGCTCTTTTTCCCGAACGACGAAAACGCCGTCGCGCACTGCGAAAACACGGCGGTGACGTGCCTGCACTATGAAAACGGGCGCTATACGCTCGAATATCTCAACGATGCGTCGCACATTCCGTATGAGATCTCCACCCTCGGACGCCAGCGCTGGTGGCGCGGCGGGGAACACCGCGATTTCAACATGTGGTTCCGAGCGGCGCGGGAATCGGACGCGGCGCTGATACAGACGCTCGGCTGCCGGACTCCGACGGGGGCGCAGATCGAGATCGCCATGCTTGCAGATGTGCCGGTCGGTGCGGTCGTGACGCAAACGGCGGACGCGTCGCACGGCGTGCTTATCGACCTTGCGCTGCTGCCGGAGCACCGGGGCATCGGACTTTCGGCGCAGCTTGTCGGGCAGGCGGTCTGCTCTTTGCGCCGTCGGGGTGTGCAATGGCTGCGGCTGCTGCGCGCGCCGGAAACGGAGACGGCGAAACGCCTGTTCGCCGCCTATGGGCTTTCCACGCAGGACAGCTCCATCGTCCCCGCGCCGGAAATCATCGCATAAACAGCTTGTCATAGCCTCTCCCACGCGTGCATACCATGTATCACGAGACTGTGGGGGAGGCTATCATTATGAGCAATATCTACGCCGACATTGCAAAGCGGACGGGCGGCGACATCTATATCGGAGTGGTCGGGCCGGTGCGCACGGGAAAATCTACCTTTATCAAGCGCCTGATGGAGGAGCTGGTCATTCCGAACATCGACGACCTTTATCAGCGCGAACGGGCAAAGGATGAGCTTCCGCAGAGCGGCTCGGGCAAGACCATCATGACCGCCGAGCCGAAGTTTATCCCGGAGGAGGCGGTCGAGATCACGCCCGACGGCACGGCGCGGCTGCGGGTGCGGCTGATCGACTCGGTGGGCTACATGGTCGACGGTGCGATCGGCGCAACGGAAAACGGCGAGCCGCGCATGGTAACGACGCCGTGGTTCGACGAGGAAATTCCGATGACCGAAGCGGCGGAGCTGGGCACGAAAAAGGTCATGGAGGAGCACTGCACCGTCGGCGTTGTTGTCACCACCGACGGCACGATCACCGACATTCCCCGCGCGGACTATCAGACCGCTGAGCAGCGGGCGATCGAGGACATGAAAGCCACCGGAAAGCCCTTTGTCGTGCTGGTCAACTCTGCCGCTCCGCGCGGTGCGGAGGCGCGGGCGCTGGCGGAGCATATCGCGCAGAGCTATGGCGTCAGCGCCGTCCCGGTCGACTGCCAAGGAATGCACGAAACGGAGCTGAAAGAGCTGCTGCGCGCGCTGCTGTATGCCTTTCCGCTGCGCGAACTGCGGGTGTTTCTACCGGCATGGGTGCAGGCATTGGAACTTGACAGCCCGCTCAAGGCGGGGCTGTATGCCTCGCTGCGGCGCAATGCCGAGGCGATCACGCGGCTTGCGGAGACGGAGACGGCGGTCAAAACGGTCGCGGAGCTGGAGCAGGTATGCGCTTACCGCATTTTGGAGATCGACCTCGGGCGCGGAACGGTCGACTGTGAGCTGGAATTCGCCGAGGGGCTGTTTTATCGGATTTTGGGGCAGCGCACGGGTTTCGAGATCGAAAACGACGGGCAGCTTCTCTCGCTGTTGACGGCGCTTGCGGGGATGAAGCGGCAGTATGATAAGCTCGCCGCCGCGCTGGAGGAGGTGCATGCGACAGGCTACGGCATCGTCATGCCCACGACGGAGGAAATGCGCATGGAAGTGCCGGAGATCGTCCGCAAGGGCAGCGCTTACGGCATTCGGCTCAGAGCGAGCGCGCCGTCCATCCACCTACTGCGCGCGGACATCAAGACGGAGATCAGCCCGATGGTCGGCGACGAGCAGCAGTCGGAGGAACTGGTCAAATATCTGCTGGGCGAGTACGAGGGCAACACCGAGCGGCTCTGGGAGAGCAATATTTTCGGCAAATCGGTCTTTGAGCTGGTCAATGAGGGACTGACCACGAAGCTCAAGCGCATGCCCGACGACGCCCGCATCAAGCTCAAGGACGCACTGACCAAGATCATCAACGAGGGCGCAAACGGATTGATCTGCCTGCTGCTGTAAAACGAACCCCCAATGCCGTGCGGCATTGGGGGTCTGTTCAGTGTTCCATCGGAATTCCGGGGCGCGTGGGCGGTAGAGGATGGAGCGGCGTTTGGGCGTCGTCGGGCGGCAGATTGTCGCCGAAGATCGTGCGCCAGTAGTCCGTGTCCAGTACCCATTCCGAGACGAGAAACTGGTCGGCGATCCGATCATTATAATAGTGTACCAGCTCGTCGGAAAGCGGCTTGCCCGTGAAGCTCGTGACCTCGCCCGTGACGGAGTAGAACGAGCCGAACCCGGTCAGCCAGCTTCGATTGGAGAAAAGAATGAGCGGCTTGGCGTCGGAGAAGATGTCCTGCCCCATGTACAGGCGGGAGTCGAATTCCAGCCCGAAGAGGTTCGAGAGCGTCGGCAGCAGGTCGAGCGAGGAGCAGGGTCGGTCGATCGTTTCTGGCGTCATGCCCGGTTTGTAGATGATGCACGCGTTGCGGTAAAGGTCAAACGCCTCGTCGAGCTCGCGCCCGGCAAGCTCGCTCTGCTCGGCGACCGTCAGCCCGTAGGGATAGTGGTCGGCGGAGAGAACGATGACGGTGTTTTCCGCAAGACCCGCTTCCTCCAGCCGCTCCAAAAGCAGCGCCAGCGCGCGGTCCAGCTCGATTTGACAGGCAAGATATGCGCGGGCCGCCTCGCTGTAGGGCAGGCCGGCGACCTCGCTTTCGTGCTTCGCCGCCATGCGGTTGGACTCGAAATCATAGGACAAATGCCCGGAAACGGTCATGTAATAGGTGTAAAACGGCGCACCGTCCATGTATTCGTCGGTGCTGACGTCGATCATTTCAATGTCGGATTCGGGCCACTGATCGGTGATGTCCAGCCCGTTGCCGACCGCCTTGAAGACGAAGCCGAGGTTCGGGTGCGATTGGTCGCGATGATAATAGGTGTAGGAATGGTCGTGATAGGCGCGCACGCCGTAGCCGAGGTGCTTGAACTGCTGCGCCAGCGTCAGGGGCATGGCGTTGTCGGAGCTGTCATAAAAGCTCCATGTGCCGGACTTCGGCAGCGTGCCCGTCAGCGTGACATATTCGCCGTCCGAGGTCGAAACGCCCCAGTAGGGAGTGTAGAAATTCGAAAAGGTGAAGCCCTCAGTTTGCAATTTACAGAGCGTCGGGGTCAACTCCGGGTCGATGGCGAACCACGAAAAGCTCTCGGCGACGATCTGAATGAGGTTGCAGCCGGCAAACATGCCGGTTTTTTCGTTTTTCTGCGTCGGCGTCTGCTTGAAAAAATAGGTGTGAAGCTGCCGGACGATCTCGTCGTCCGTTTCACTGCGCAAACGGTCGAAATCGAGCGACAGCACGTTGTATTCCGGCGCTGCTTCGGCGGGCGGCTCGGTCGCGGGCGTCGGCGGGGCGGCCGGCTCGTCCGTCATCTCCGTCGGCTCGGTCGGGATGACCAGCGTGCGATCCTCGAAGCCGAAGATCAGCCGTTGAAGATCGAGACGAAATGCGGTCAGCAGCCCGAGCTGCTCCGCACCCTGCGGCAGGTCGTTCGTGTTGTGATAGAGGTCATAGGGCGACATCGGTGCGGTTCCGAATGCCGGAAGCAGGAGCACGCAGCCGAAATGCAGTGCAAGCGCCGCCGCAGTGAGGACGGCAGCGCGACGCAACGGCAGACGCTCTGCTCGAAAGACCGTGCCGAACACGCTCAGAAGCACGGGCGGCAGCGCCATGAGCAGCAGCCACGGAAGCTCCGCCCAGATCGCCTTGAGCGTGACTTCCCAAAATTCGAGCACCTGCCCGCCGTTTCCGACGGAATAGGCGGCGTAGAAAAAGTGAAAAATATGATGATAAATGAGTTGCGAGGCGTAGAAGATGAACAGAAAATAGGCAACCACCAGCTCCGCGGCGCGGCGTGCGCGCGGCGGGAGAATGGCGCTCAGCGCATAAATCAGCCCTGCCGCCGCCATCGGAAAGAGCACCATCGGCAGCAGTCCGCCCGAAAAGAAGACCTGCGCCGTGCGCCCGCGCAGCACCAGCTCGCACCAGCAGAGGTAGAGCCAGAAGCCGGGCAGCAGCCAAAGCCGGCGACACTGCCTGCGGCGGATCGATCGGATTCGCGCAACGACCGCGCCGGAGCGGCGGTCAGCGCGCGCGGAATCTTTCATTTTGAACCTTCTTTCTAGAATCGCTTGCGCTATTATAGCGGATATTTCCGGATTTGTAAATACTTTTCTCGTGCAATGCGATAAAGCGACCGCCCCCCCTGCAAAAAATGCAAAAAAATCTTTCCGCAGCCTCTTGACATTTCGCGCGAAGATGCTATGATGAAGAAAAAAGAATTAGCACTCTACACGCGAGAGTGCTAAAAACCGAAATCGGCACCATCCGCCGGAAAGGAGAACATCATGAATCAGAATCAAATGACACAGAAAGCAACGGAAGCCGTTCGCGACGCGCAGAGCCTTGCCGCCGCGCACCAAAATCAGCAGATCGAGCAGGCGCACTTGCTGCTCGCTCTGCTGCGGCAGGAGGGCGGGCTGATCCCGCAGCTTTTGAAGAAAATGGAGGTCACGCTCGAGAGCTTCGACGCCGCTGCGCAGGCGGCGGTGGAAAAGCTTCCGTCCGTCACCGGCTCGGGGCGCGATGCCGACCGCTTCTATATCTCGCGCGGCATGGACGCCCTGCTCGCCGCCGCCGAATCGACTGCCAAGAGCATGCGCGACGACTATGTTTCCGTCGAGCACCTGTTTCTTGCCATGCTCGACACGGCAGACGAGACGGTCGCGCCTCTGTTTTCCGACTATCGCATCAGGAAAGAGGCGGCGCTGCAAACGCTGCAAGGCATTCGCGGCAGTGCCCGCGTGACCACCGACAATCCCGAAGACACCTATGAAGCGCTGGAAAAATACGGCACGGATCTTGTCAAGCGCGCGCGGGAAAAGAAGACCGATCCCGTCATCGGGCGCGACGAGGAAATTCGCAACGTCATCCGTATTTTGTCGAGAAAAACGAAGAACAACCCTGTTCTCATCGGTGAGCCGGGCGTCGGCAAGACCGCCATCGCCGAGGGGCTCGCGCAGCGGATCGTCCGCGGCGACGTGCCGAAATCCCTGCAGGACAAGACGATCTTCTCGCTGGACATGGGCGCGCTGATCGCGGGCGCAAAGTACCGCGGCGAGTTCGAGGAACGTCTGAAGGCGGTTTTGAATGAGGTCAAGGCGTCCGAGGGGCGCGTCATTCTCTTCATTGACGAGCTGCACACCATTGTCGGCGCGGGCAAGACCGAGGGCAGCATGGACGCCGGCAACCT
>CAYRMX010000071.1:0-7894 GCA_964425295.1 uncultured Oscillospiraceae bacterium
TTTATGACATTGGGGCCAGGCTCATCGCTTGACCCCAACATTTATTATAGAACCTTAAACCCCGGTGCGGAGACGTCTCTGCACCGGGGAGGTTGTTCAGGATTCAGCGGGGTCTTTGCAGAAGAAGCCGGTATAGACAAGCATACCGGCGACGGCGAAGAACAGTGCCATCATGTACGGCTCTTCCCAGAGGCTTTCGAAGAAGCTCTGGATGAGAATGCCGAGCATGCCGGTAAGCATACCGGCGCACAGCGGCTTGCGCGATGAGCCGCCGGTTCGGGCGCAGGCGCGCACACCGTTCCAGAGCAGCCCGAGGAGCATCGAAATCAGCCCGCACAAACCGATAATGCCGTTTTCGGCAAGCGTTTTGACGTAATAGTTGTCAACATACATATAGTTAAACTCCGGATTGATCGGGTTCTGCACGCTGACCGCACCGCCGAACATGCCGTAACCCAGTCCGGTCGCCCAGCGGTCGTACTCGTCCAGATAGCCGAACGCGGTCGCCCAGCGCTTGCCTCTGCCGCCACGGGCGTTGGATTCGGAGAATTCCGAGGTGAAAAGGTAGCCGATACGGCTGCGGACAAAGGGCAGGAAGCACGCACCGATCGCGCAGACCACAAGCAGCGCAAAGAGTCGGCGGTCAACGATCAGGGAAAACAGCAGCGCCGCCGCCGCAAGGGCAAGCCACGCGCCGCGCGACATTGTGAACAGGCACGCAAGGCACATGCAGATGCCGCAGAACCAGAAGAAGACCTTCTCCGCGGCGTCGTCCGTGGCATAAGCCGCGCCGATCGCCATCGGCGCAAAAAGCACCATATAGCCGCCGAGGATGTTCGGATTCTTGAAAACGGAATAGACCCGCGTGCGCACCGAAAGTTCTGCCTGATCCGTCCAAGTGTCGGGGATTTCGACGCCGATGACGAACTGCAAAATGCCGTGAAGCGCAAACAGGAACGCAAGCACAACCATCAAACGGTACATCATGCGCAGGTCGCGCTCGCTGCCGATCAGCCGCGTGACGATGAAGAAAATCAGCACATACTGCATGCTGGCGCGGAAGCCGGTTACGTTGACATCGGGCGCGCTGAGTGTATAGAGCAGCAGAATCAGACCCGTCAGAAGATAGATTCCGACGGACACGTCGGCGGCGCTTGCGCGGCTGCGCAGCGGCGTTTCGGAATTGACGCGCCGAAAAATGATCCACAGAAAGCAGAAGACGATCAGTGCTTCGTCCCAGAGGGACGCCGCAAGCTCCAGCCCCGGCACGAGCCGCAGCAGACGGTCGATCGGATAATACGCCGCGATGACGCACAGGAGCGCGGACGAAACGCCGCCGCGGAACATCCGGCCGAGAAGGGCGCTGCGGGAAAGCACCGCCAGCAGGGCACGCAGCGCGCGGCCGATCAGACTCTCGCGCAGGGCGGTGCGGAAGCGGCGACCCCAGCGACACAGCGCCGCATTGATGCGGTCAAGCCGCCGCCGATACTCGGAGCGCTCCGCAGCGACCGGCCCTTTGAGGAAGCGGGCAAGGGCGCGAAACGGCGCGCTGTCACGCACGGCGCTTCCCAACGCCTGTCCGATGCGGACGATGCGTGTCCGGGAAAGCCACGCCGCGATCACCGCACACAGCCGCCAGAGAAAGCTCGATTTCAAAAGCTCGTTCATTGAAGCATCTCCGTCGCCACAACGGTGCATTTCAGTTCGATTGAGAGGGTCTTGAGCGTGAAGTCCACGCCCAGCCGAACCTCCTGCACGCCGAGGGCGGGAACACCGCCGACGATCTCCGCCGCCGCCTCAACGGTGAAGCGGATGTTTGCCGTGCCGTCTTCGTTCACGGTCACATCGGTCGCGACCACGTCGGCGTCGAGCGCGAGGGATTTGCTGAACAGGCGGGCCTGCGCAATGGAATTGCCGGTGATCTCCACCGCCTCGCGGTTCAGCGCCGAGACTATGTTGTCACACAAATCGGCCGGGAGGTCTTCGCACAGCAGCTCAAAGCGCACGTTCGACGGCGCGCGCTCCGCCCCGCTGCCGAGGGACGCGTCCTGACTTCCGAAAAACCACAGAGCAACAAATACAAGCGCCGCGACCAGCGCCAGAAGAATCACATAATCGACGACATTCAGCTTGCCGCCCTTGCCAAACAGTTTCATAGGTACCTCCGGTGAAAAATACATTTTGGGATTGCGTCTTTGCGAAAAGTATATTATAATTATAACTGATTACAAATCGGAATTCAAGAGTCATCGAGGTTTGACGATGAATATTATGCACATGATCTCCGGCGGCGATGTCGGCGGAGCGAAAACGCACGTCCTTTCCCTGCTCACGGGACTGAACAAAACCGAGAACATCCACCTCGTCTGCTTCACCGAGGGTGAATTCGCCGACGAAGCGCGTCAGCTCGGCATTCCCACGACCGTCATTGAAGACAAGAACCTCCTGCGCGCGCGCAAGCGCATCCTCGCCATGATCCGTCACGACGGCTATCAGGTCATCCACTGCCACGGCGCGCGGGCGAACATGATGGGCATGCTGCTCAAGCGTCGGGCGGGGCTGCCGATGGTCTCCACGATACACAGCGACTACCGTCTGGACTATCTGGGGCGTCCCCTCGCCTCCCTGACCTACGGCAACATCAACAAGCTGGCGCTGCCCCGCTTTGACGCATGGATTGGCGTCTCCGGGCAGATGTCCGACATGCTCATCGAGCGTGGCTTTGACCCGCAGCGGATCTTCACGCTCTATAACGGCGTGGATTTCGCCACGGAGCACAAGCCCCTGTCCCGCGGGGAATATCTGAAGAGCATCGGACTGGAGGTCGACGAAAACACCGTCGTCTTCGGCATTGCCGCCCGCATTTCGCCGGTCAAGGATCTGCCCACGCTCATTCGCGGCTTCGCCGCCGCGCAGAAGCGCTGCCCGAACATCCGTCTCGTCATCGCCGGCTCTGGCGACCAGACGCCGGAGATCCGCGCGCTGGCAGATTCCCTGTGCCCGGCGGGCACGGTCTGCTTCGCCGGCTGGGTGCGCGACACAGACAGCTTTTACAACGCGCTGGACGTCAACATGCTCACCTCCCTCTCCGAGGGCTTCCCCTACGCCCTGCCGGAGGGCGCGCGGATGCACTGCGCCACGATCTCCACGGAGGTCGGCGGCGTGCCGTATCTCATCATCGACGGCGTGACGGGTCTTCTTTTCCGCCCCCGTGATGTCGACGCCCTCGCGCAACACATGCTCACGCTCGCCGAGCAGCCGGAGCTGCGCAAGAAGCTCAGCGACGCGCTGTATGAAAAGGCGAAGCGCGAATTCTCCTTTGACGTCATGCTGGAAAAGCAGAAAGCGATCTATGAAACGATCATCCGCCGCTCCCGCCGCCCGAAGAACGAGCGCGACGGCGTGGTGATCTGCGGCGCTTACGGTCGCGGAAACTGCGGCGACAACACCATTCTTAACGCCATCGTCGCCCAGCTTCGCAGCATTGACCCCGATCTGCCGCTGTGCGCCCTCAGCCGCAATCCGCGCGAGACACGTCTTTGCGCGCACATCAGCTCCATCCATATGTTCAACAGTTTCAAAATCGCGTACCGCATGCGCCACGCGAAGCTCTACATCAGCGGCGGCGGCACGCTCATGCAGGACGCGACGAGCACCCGCTCGCTGCTGTATTACCTGTTCAGCATCCGTCAGGCAGCGCATCACGGCTGCCGCGTCATGCTCTACGGCTGCGGCATCGGCCCGATCTCCCGCCCGCGCAATCGGAAGCGCACGGTCAAGACCCTTAACCGCTGCGCCGACATCATCTCCGTCCGCGACCACTATTCGCTCGAAGCGCTCCGCGCAAGCGGCGTGACCCGCCCGGAGATCCGTCTGACCGCCGACCCCGCACTGCTCATGGACGCGCCGCAGGACGAAGAGCAGCAGCGCTATCTGCGCCGCTGCGGCATCGTTGATGGCAAGCGCTACCTGATGGTGGCTGTCCGCCCTTGGCGCGGCTTTGAGGAAAAGGTCGCCGCCTTTGCAAGCGCCGCGGAATATGCCCACCGCGAATACGGGCTGATTCCCGTGCTCTATGCGATGGAGCCGAATCGCGACGAAGCGGCGGTAAACGCCGTTGCGCAGAAGCTGCGCTGCGAGCACCTCGTCCTGAGTGCGGGGAGCGACGGCTCGGAAGTGATCGCGCTCGTGCGGCGGATGTCGCTCGTGCTGTCCATGCGGCTGCATGCGCTGATCTTTGCCTCCGGGCAGGGCGTGCCGATGATCGGCGTGGTCTACGACCCGAAGGTCAGCGGCTTCCTCGACGATCTGGGGCAGGAATTCTACCTGCCGCTTCAGGAAGTCACCGCTGCCGCTCTGGGCGACCTGATCGACGGCGCGATGGCAGAGCGCGCTTTCGAGCGGGAAAACATCGCGCGCCTGCGCCGCCTCGCCGCCGAAAACGAAACCCTCGCCCGCCAACTTTTGTCGGAATAAATCGAGCATTTTCCCGATAAATCCCGAAAACCATCAAACGAACATCAAATAAACGTCAAAATCCGACCTGTGCCCCCACAGGTCGGATTTTTTATTCTTAATATCACTTTCCTCGCAAGCGCTCCTTTGATGGAAAGCCATGAGAGAAGCACGTCAAAAACGGACACTTGCACGGTTTTTTGAATTCCTTGTACGTTTCGTTTTGTTTTCTCTCCCTCCGTCAAAAATCAAGGGGTTTTGACGCCTCCCTCGTCAGAGGGAGAGATTTGGTGCAGCGCAGAATTGAAGTACCCTCGTCAGGGGGGATGTATTTCGCGCGGAGCGATCGAGGGTCGTCAGTCCATGATGCCGCGGTGGTATTTCATGAGCAGGATGCGCAGGACGCTTTCGTCGATGCGCGCTTCGCTCAGCTCGCCGGAGGCGACCGCGTCGAGCAGTGCCTGCGCCGCCGTTTCCAGACCGTTCGGCATCAGCACGATGTCACAGCCCGCCTGCACCGCCAGGACTGCCGCCTCACCGGGCGTATAATACTGCGTGATCGCGCCCATTTCGTGCGAGTCGGTGATGACGACGCCGGTAAAGCCCAGCTCGCCGCGCAGAAGATCGGTCACGACCGTCTTCGACAGGTCGCAGGGCGTGTTGTCGCCCGTGACGTTCGGCGCGGACATGTGCGAGATCATGACCATATCCACCCCGGCGTCAATACCCGCCCGGAACGGCAAAAATTCCGTTTGGCGCAGCTCCTCTGCCGTCCGCTGCGTCACGGAGCTGCCGAGGTGCGAGTCGGCTTCCGTGCTGCCGTGTCCGGGGAAGTGCTTCAGGCACGCGCCCGTGCCGCCGTCGTGCAGGGCGGTCACCATCGTTTCGACCATTTCGGCGGCGACGTTCGGGTCGGTGCTGAACGAGCGGTCGCCGATCTCGGTGTTGTTCGGGTTGGTGATGACGTCCGCAACCGGCGCGAAGTCCAGATTGAAGCCCGCTGCGGCAAGCTCCGTGCCCAGCGTCCAGCCGACGTCATAGACCGCGGTGGCATCGCCGCCGTAATCCGCCATCGGTTCAAAGCGTGTCGTCACGCCGATGCCGCTCAGACGCGAAACGCGCCCACCCTCTTCATCCACACCGATGAGCAGCGGGATGGTGGTATACGACTGCGTGTTTTCGATCATGTCGTGAACCTGCACCTTTTCGCGCAGATTCTGCCCGAAATAGATCACGCCGCCGACGGGATAACGCTCCAGTGCTTCGCGGGTCGCCTCGCCCGCAACAGTCACGGGGCTTTTGCCCGTCAGACTCTCCGGCGTGACCATGAACATCTGATAGACCTTTTCCTCCAGCGTCATGTTGTCCAGCACTCGCTGCGCCGCAGTCTCCTCCGGCGAAAGCGGCGGCTCGGTCGGCGCTTGTGTGGGCGCTTCGGTCGGTGCTTCGGTCGGAGCCTCCGTCAGTTCTTCCGTCGGCGCTTCCGTAGATTGCCGCGTGGAGCTCTCCGAAGCATCCGGGGGCGTTTCCGCCTTGCCCGGTCTCAGCACAATATATAACGTCGCCGCCACGATCACCAAAAGCAGCACGATCAAAAGCACCGCCACGCCCCAATGCCCGTGATGCGCGCGCGGTTTCTCAAATTTTCCCCGTTTTGCCATCCATTCCGTCTCCTTCGTCATGTTTTCCCTTATTTTATCGCATTGCGCCGAAAAATACAAGTCCCCGTCAAAACAGAAACCCGGCTTGACTTTTTGCATTTGGGTGGATATACTATAACTATATATAGTGGACTAGTATGCGAAATTATACACAAAATGTGTGAGGGAACTATGGCAAAGAAACAGGTTTACGGAAACGAAAGCATTACCACGCTCAAAGGCGCCGACCGCGTGCGCATGCGTCCCGCCGTCATTTTCGGCTCGGACGATCTGGTCGGCTGCGAGCACGCCGTGTTCGAAATTCTCTCCAACGCCATCGACGAGGCGCGCGAGGGGCACGGCGATCTCATCATCGTCACGCGCTATGCCGACAAGAGCATCGAGGTCGAGGACTTCGGGCGCGGCTGCCCTGTCGACTGGAACGAGAAAGAGCAGCGCTACAACTGGGAGCTGGTCTTCTGTGAGATGTACGCCGGCGGCAAATATAACAACAACGCAGGCGATAACTACGAATACAGTCTGGGCTTGAACGGTCTGGGCACCTGCGCCACGCAGTACGCCTCGGAATTCTTCGACGCCCGCATTTTCCGCGACGGCTTCCGCTACACCCTGCATTTTGAGCGAGGCAGCATCGTCGGTGAACTGAACAAAGCCCCCGCCGACCGCAAGAAGCACGGCTCGTGCTTCCGCTGGAAGCCCGATCTGGACGTCTTCACCGACATCGACATTCCCGTTGACTACTATCTCGACGTGCTCAAGCGTCAGGCTGTGGTCAACAAGGGCGTGACGTTCCGTTTCCGCAACGAAGTCGGCAAAAATCAGTTCGAAACGACGGAATTCTGCTATGCCGAGGGCATTCTGGACTACCTCAACGAGCTGACCGAGGGGAATTCGTTCACCATGCCGCAGTATTGGGAAGCCGAGCGCAAGGGGCGCGACCGCGAGGACAAGCCGGAATACAAGGTCAAAATCACCGCCGCGCTGTGCTTCTCGCGCAATCTCAGCCGTCTGGAATACTACCACAACTCCTCGTGGCTGGAGCACGGCGGCGCGCCGGACAAGGCAACGCGCAACGCCTTTGTCTATGCCATCGACGCCTACCTCAAGCAAAGCGGAAAATACGCAAAAAATGAGTCGAAGATCACGTTCCAGGACGTTGCAGACTGTCTCGTGCTGGTGACGAACTGCTTCTCGACGCAGACGTCCTACGAAAACCAGACGAAAAAGTCCATTAACAACAAGTTCATTCAGGAGGCAATGACGGAGTTTTTCCGCAGCCGTTTGCAGGTCTATTTCATCGAAAACAAGGCGGAAGCGGACAAGATCGCCGATCAGGTGCTCATCAACAAGCGCAGCCGCGAGACTGCCGAGCGCGCCCGCATTTCGGTGAAGAAAAAGCTCTCCGGCACGCTCGACATCGCCAACCGCGTGCAGAAATTTGTTGACTGTCGCAGCCGCGACGCTTCCAAGCGCGAGCTGTACATCGTCGAGGGCGACAGCGCTATGGGCTCGGTCAAGCTCTCACGCGACGCGGAGTTCCAGGGGATCATGCCCGTGCGCGGCAAGATCCTCAACTGTCTGAAAGCCGACTACGCCCGCATTTTCAAGAGCGAGATCATCACCGATCTTCTGCGCGTCATGGGCTGCGGTGTGGAGGTGCAGGGCAAGCACATCAAAGACCTTGCCACGTTCGACCTTGCCAACCTGCGCTGGAACAAGATCGTCATCTGCACCGATGCCGACTACGACGGTTTCCAGATCCGCACGCTGATTTTGAC
>CAYRMX010000072.1:0-7806 GCA_964425295.1 uncultured Oscillospiraceae bacterium
TTACTTCTTCTTGCCAGCCTTGGGCTTCTTGGCACCGTACTTGGAGCGAGCCTGCATACGACCCTGAACGCCCTGCGTATCGAGCGTACCGCGGATGATGTGGTAACGCACGCCGGGGAGGTCCTTGACACGGCCGCCGCGGATCAGAACGACGGAGTGCTCCTGCAGGTTGTGGCCGACACCGGGGATGTAGGCGGAAACCTCGTAGCCATTCGTCAGGCGGACACGGGCGATCTTACGGAGCGCGGAGTTCGGCTTCTTCGGGGTGGTGGTACGAACTGCGGTGCAGACGCCTCTCTTCTGGGGAGATGCGAGATCGGTCGCGCGGTTCTTCAGCGTGTTCAGACCTTTCTGAAGAGCCGGAGCCGTGGACTTGTAGGTAGCCTGCTCTCTGCCCTTTCTGACCAACTGATTAAAAGTAGGCATAATGTTCTCCTTTCTTTTGAATTCGCTGAGTTTCAGCGTTTATATTATCCCGGAATATCATAAAATATTCCGTTGGATACAAAAATTAACGGATTACACGATTGCCGCCGCTGCGGCATCCACGGGAATCTGACAGGCGGCGCCGAGCTGCCGCATCGTTTCGACGGTGATAACCGTCACGTTTGTCTCTTTACACTGCGCAACGATCGGTGCAGTCAACGCGGGATCGGCGTCCTCGGCGATAAAAGCCTTCTTGACGCGACCGGTTGCCAGCGCCTTGCGCAGTTGCTTGATCCCGACCACCTTTTCGGCGGTTTTCAGTTCCTCAAGCACGGAATTTCACACCTCCGGTGTTCCGGAAATCTATGCTCACGCAATTTTGAATTATAGCAGAATTCACGAAAACTGTCAACGTTTTTTGAGTGTTTTGACAAAAAAATTTTAGATTTTTTGTCCTGTTGCGCGAAAAACGCCGCAAATTTTTCGATCACGCCTCCAAATGCGCCTTGATCTGCCTTCCGATGGGGCAGTCGGCGCTGTAAGGGCAGTCGGGATAGGCGCAGTCCGCCTCCCGTTCCTCGGTATCGACCGTCACCGTCCGCGCACCGTCGAGCACACGGCAATAGCCTGTCACAAATTCTTCCACAAGGTGTGTCTCCCCTCTCCGTATTCTCTTTCACAATACCACAGTTTTTTCAAAAAGTAAAGAGCTGTGCTATTGTAAAAACGCCCCACCTGCTTTATAATAGCACTATACACCGAAGAAAGGAGACGGGCGATGACTGTTCTTTGGATCTTGACTGGGCTGTTCGGGCTGATCGCACTGTTTTCGGTGCTGCCGCTGCGGGTCTTTCTGCGTTACCGTCCGGATAACGGCTTTTTCTATCGGGTGAAGTATCTCTGCTTCACGCTGGCAGACAGCGCCGCGGAAGAACCGGCAGAAGCGGCGGCGTCCACCGCAAAGCCGCAGCCGAAAAGCGACCGCCGCGCCGTGAAAAAGCTGCTGTCGTTTCTCGGCTTGGAAGATCTTTCCGACGCTACGAGCGTCAAGCGCGCCCTGCGCGAAAAGGGCACTGCGCAGACCCTGCACGACGTGTGCGCCACCGTGAAGCGGCTGCTTTCCGACACGGTTTCGCTGGTGCGCAGGGGCAAGTTCCGAACGTTCGAGCTGCACATCACCGTCGGTGACGGCGACCCTGCCGACGCCGCCCTCAGCTACGGCACGACCTGCGCCGCCGTCTATCCCCTCGTAACGCTGCTCACCTCGGCGATGAAGCTCAAGCGTCCGAGGGTCGACATCCGCTGTGACTACGCACAGGTGGACACCACCGTTTTCTTCGACGGGCAGGTCAATTACCGCCCGTGGCACTTTGTCTGTTTTCTGTGCAGATTGTTTGCAAATTACCTGAAAAAGGAGAAATAAGCCATGAGTGAGCTTCTCAATGTGTTTGAATTCACCGCGCAGCAGGTCAAAGCGCTTGCCGCCGAGCAGTCGGTTGCCGACGCCCCCATCGTCATCGGTGAGGTCACGATCATCCCCGTTTCCAAGCTGTCGTGCGGCTTTTCCTGCGGCGGCTCGGATCTCGCGAAAAAGGCGGACGGCATCATGGCGGGCGCGGGCGCAAAGGTCGCCAAAACGCCGCTGACATTCCTCGCCGTCTGCGGCTCGGATGTGCAGCTTCTCCGCGTTCCGGCGGAGGAGCAGAACAAGAGCGGGCTTCTCGCCGCCCTCAAGCCCCTTGCCGAACAGCTTATGGCGAAGAAAAAAACCGCCCCGCACGAGTCGACAAGCAAATAACCCTCCCCGCGGCGGCTCATATAAAAAACGGAGGTGCGCATATGACGGTCAACGAATATCAGCAGCAGGCGATGCGGACGCTCAATCCGGCGCTGGAGACGAAAGATGTGCTGATCAACAGCGTGATGGGGCTTTGCGGCGAGTCGGGCGAGGCGATCGACCTCGTCAAAAAATGGCTCGCGCAGGGCCACGCGCTGGACAAGGCGGCGCTGGCAAAGGAGCTGGGCGACATTGCGTGGTATCTGGCGGAGGCGGCGACGGCACTGGGGCTTTCGCTGGAGGACGTGCTTCAGGCAAACCTCGACAAGCTGCGCGCCCGCTACCCCGCCGGCTTTGACACCGAGCGCTCCGTCCATCGTCCCACCGAATAATAAACCGAGAGCAGCCGGTGGCTGCTCTCGGTTTTTGTTAATCGATCGGATGATAGGTGGAAACGATCTTTTTGACGCGTTCGCGGATATCCGATCGGTTTTTATAAGCGTCGGTCATCAGCTCATCGAGCTGCACCAAAAATTTCTCGACGTCAAAGGCGATCGGGCAGCCAATGTGAATCAGCTCGTTCTTGGTCTTCCGCAGTCCTTCTTCCGCCATCAGCTTTTCCTCATACAGCTTCTCGCCAGGGCGCAGACCGGAATACTCCACCTTGATGTCCACGTCGGGGGTATAGCCCGAAAGACGAATCAGGTTGCGTGCAAGGGCGTCGATCTTCACAGGCTCGCCCATGTCCAGGACGAAGATCTCTCCCGCGCGCGCGTACGTCCCCGCCAGAAGCACAAGGCTGACCGCCTCGGGAATCGTCATGAAATAGCGGATGATGTCGGGGTGCGTGACCGTGACCGGCCCGCCCGCCGCGATCTGCTTCTTAAACAGCGGGATCACCGAGCCGTTGCTCCCCAGAACGTTGCCGAAGCGCACGGCGACAAACTCCGTCTGCGTTGTTTTCAGCGCTTCCGCAGCCTCGGGCGGCGCGACAAAATCGCTTGCCTCATGCGTGAAAAGCTGCGGCAGCTCGTCGGCTTTGCCCTCCTTGATCTTGTGGGCAAAGGTCTGAATGATCATTTCGCACAGGCGTTTGGACGCGCCCATGATATTCGTCGGGTTCACCGCCTTGTCCGTGCTGATGAGCACGAACTTCTTGCACCCGTGAACCATCGCGGCATACGCCGTCTTGTAAGTCCCCATCGCGTTGTTCTTGATCGACTCGCAGGGGCTGTCCTCCATCAGCGGCACATGCTTGTGCGCCGCGGCATGGTAGACGATCTCCGGGCGATACTGCGCGAACAGGTCGAAGACCTTGCGGCTGTCTCGGACAGAGCCGATGATCGTTTCAAGCTTCAGGCTCGGGTACTTCGTCCGCAGCTCCAACTGGATGTCATAGGCATTGTTCTCGTAAATGTCGAACAGGATCATCTGCTTCGGACGGTGCGAGGCGATCTGCCGCGCCAGCTCCGAGCCGATCGAACCGACGCCCGTGATGAGGACGACCTTGCCCTCGATGTATTCGAACACCTCGGTCATGTCCGGCTTGATCGGGTCGCGCCCCAGCAGATCTTCCACCTGCACGGGCTTCATCTCGTTGACGGTGACATCACCGGTGAACGTCCGAATTGCGCCGGGCAGATTCATAATTTTGCAGGGCGTTTCGTTGCAGATGCGCAAAATATCCCGTTTGTCCTGCGGCGCGGCGCTCGGAATCGCCACATAGATCTTCCCGATGTCGAAGCGTGCGACGGCTTCCATGATGTGATCTCTGCCGCCGTAAACGGGAACATTGTCGATGTAGCGCCCCCAGCTATTCGGGCTGTCGTCGATAAAGCAGCAGATCCGCTCGTTGAGACCGCGGGCGTTCAGGATGTCGCGGCAGATCATCTGCCCCGCCGAGCCTGCGCCGATCAGCATCACGCGAACCTCGTCTTCCTTGCGTCGCGCCCGCAGGAGCAGAATAAAACGGTAGGAAAAACGGATTCCAAGAACCAGGCAGAACTGGATCATCATACCGAACAGGTAGTAGGAGATCGGCATGCGGGTCTTGAACGTCGTCATGCAGAGGACGTGGAGCGCGACAGTGATCCCCGTCGCAAGGATCACGCGCAGCAGCTCGGAAAAGCTGGCAAAGCGCCAAATGCTCTTATACAGCCGCGCGAACCAGAAGACCAGCACGCTGACGGCGGCATGAATGAAGATCGTCTCTATGCACGCTTGCAAGTAGTGCGGGTCGATCGATGCAAAACGGCAGTCAAACCGCAGCCAAAGCGCCGCAAAATGCGCCAAAACGACCGCAAGATAATCGTATGCCAGCAGGAACAGCGTGATGAGTTCCCAGTGCTTTATCAGATATTTTTTTGAATTTTTCTTGCTCTCGTGCATAGTTTTTCTCTCCGATGCGGCGCGCGCCGAAATCGCCGATAGTCATATCGCTGCCGCCGCGACGACAGCGCAGCGATATCTATTCAATCAGTTTAGTATTATACATCATTTTACGGCGAAAATCAACTCATATATTTATGCCAACGACTGATATCTGTTTCGTCGCAGGGGGGCAGCAGCTTTTCGCGCCCGTTTTTTACTACAGAATCCGCATTATGTAGTTTTTTTGGTTTTCTACAGGAGCAAGCCCAGGCGCTCGATTTTGCGGCGGTGCTCGACGCCGGTGGTCATGATATAGATGCGGGTCGTGTTGATGGAGCTGTGCCCCAGCAGAAGTTTTTTCAGCTTACTCGGAACGAGAATCGTCCGTGTCTTGTTTTTGCAATCCACGCACACCTCGCCCCGCCGAACCGCCTCGACAGTGAAATACCGCAGCTCCGAAACGCGAATGCCGGTAGCACAGATAGTCTGAAGCAACTGCTTCATGATCGTTCCCCCTTGTTTCGGATATCTATATTGTATCCAAAATTCGGGGAAATCGGCAAAAACGCCGAGATCTGCCCGCCCTGCAAACAAAATACGATAGTGCATGCGGCGGTGGGGGCAAGATCTCGCCCTACCGAGCTTCTTCAGACTGCATACAGCACGTTCACAAACAATCAAAAAAACGCATACCTGCGTGGCAGGTATGCGTTTTTATCCATTTACCGTTCGGTGAAGCTGATTCTCCGCCGGAGAGCTTTACTTTCTGGCAATGGTTTCCTTGACGACGCGGGCGATATGGGTATCGGTGAGGTCAAAGCGCTCGCGGAGGTAATCCTGCGGGCCGACTTCGCCGAACTCGTCCTCGACGGCAACATAGCCGACCTTTGCTTCGCCGTCCAGCGCTTCCTTGACCGCGCTGTAAAGTCCGCCGATCTTGTTGTGGTTCTCGGCAGTGACGACCGCGCCGGTCTTTGCAGCCCATTCGCGGATCAGCTCGACGTCCAGCGGCTTGATCGTATACGGGTCGATGACCGCGGCTTCAATGCCATCGGCTGCGAGCAGCTTCGCCGCTTCCATCGCTTCATGCACCATGATGCCGGTGGCGATGATGACGGCGTCCTTGCCCTCGCGCAGGACATTGCCCTTGCCGAACTTCAGCTCCGTGCCGGGCGCATAGACGGGATAGGACTCCTTGCGGCCGACGCGCACGAACTTGACGCCGGGATGATCCTTCGCGGTGCGGAGGAAGTTTTCGAGCATGGTGATATCCGTCGCGTCGCAAATTACGGCGTCGGGGATGGCGCGGTAGAGCGCGACATCCTCAAACGGCATATGCGTGCCGCCGTTGAACGCGGCGGTGATGCCGGGGTCGGTGCCGATGACGGTGATGGAGTTCTTGGCATAGCCACCGGAGAGGAAGACCTGGTCATACACGCGGCGGGAAGCGAACGGGCCGAAGGTGTGGACGATCGGCTTGAAGCCGACGGCAGACGTGCCGCAGGCGATGCCGACCATGTTTGCCTCGGCGATGCCGCAGTTGATCGCACGGTCATATTCCTTGATCAGGCGCGAAGTGCCGATGCAGTTGGAAAGGTCGGCGTCAAAATAGATGACGTTTTCGTCCTCTTTCATCAGGTCCTCGATGATTTCGCCGAGGACTTTCTTATACAGGCGGCTGTCGCGCTCGCCGTTATAAATGATCTTCATACTCAGCCCCTCCGTTCTTCCAGCTCGGCAAGGTGCTCATGCAGCACGGCGAGCCACTTGTCATAGGTCTCGGAATCGGTCGTGACCGAATGGTTCGACGCCATCTGCTCGACCTCCGGGATGCCGCGACCCTTGACGGTGTCCAGCACGATCGCACGGGGACGATCGCCGACGGGCGCAGTCACCGCGTCATAGATCGCCTCGACATCGCCGCCGTCAACACGCACGGCGTCAAAGCCGAACGCTTCAAACTTCTCGCGCAGGTCGAACAGCGGGAGGACGGTGTTCGTCTCGCCGTCGAGCTGCTTCTTGTTGTCGTCAATGAACCAGAAGAGATTCTTGACCTTTTTGGCAGCGGTGAACATTGCCGCTTCCCAGACCTGACCTTCGTTGCTCTCGCCGTCGCCGACGATCAGGAAAGTGCGGCTGTCGCGACCCTTGATGCTGTCGCCGAGCGCCATGCCGACGGCAAGCGAAGTGCCCTGACCGAGCGAGCCGGTGGTCATGTCCACGCCGGGAGTCTTATTGCGGTCGCAATGGCTGGGGAAAGACGTGCCGGGGCGGTTGAGCGTGAGGATGTCTTCATAGGGGAAGAAGCCCTTGAGCGCCAGCGCCGCATAGACCGCAGGCCCTGCATGACCCTTAGAGGAAACAAGCTTGTCGCGATCCTCCCAGCCGGGATTCTTCGGGTCAACACGCATGACCTCGCCGTAAAGCACTGCCAGCACGTCGCAGATGCTCAGGCTTCCGCCGAGATGACCGAAGCCGCGCGCCTTCATCTGCTCCACCACACCGATGCGGATCTTCGTGGCAAAGATCTGAAGTTCCAGTTTTTTCTTGCTATCCATTGTGTTCTCCTCCTTTAGATGCGAGCCACGCCGGAGTCACGGGCAGCCTGCGCCACGGCGGCAGCCACTGCCTTGCCCACACGCGGGTCGAATGCCTTGGGGATGATGTATTCCGCGTTCAGCTCGTCTTCCGAGACAAGGTCTGCCAGTGCGCGGGCAGCCGCCATCTTCATTTCCTCGTTGATGTCGGAGGCGCGGACGACAAACGTGCCGCGGAAGATGCCGGGGAACGCCAGAACGTTGTTGATCTGGTTGGGGAAGTCGGAACGGCCGGTCGCGATGACCGCTGCGCCGCCTGCCTTGGCTTCGTCGGGCATGATTTCCGGCGTCGGGTTGGCGCAGGCGAAAATGATGGCGTCCTTTGCCATCGTCTTGACCATTTCGGTCGTGACCGTGCCGGGAGCGGAAACGCCGATGAACACGTCCGCGCCCTTGATGACGTCGGCAAGCTTGCCCGTTTCCTTTTGACGGTTGGTGACAAGCGCCATTTCCTGCTTGATCCAGTTGAGGTTCTCACGACCCTCATAGATCGCGCCGGAGCGGTCGGTCATGACGACATTGGTGAAGCCCGCGGAGAGCAGCAGCTTGACGATGGAGATCGCAGCGGCGCCCGCACCGGAGGTGACGATCTTGACGTCCTCTTTCTTTTTGCCGACGACCTTCAGCGCATTGAGC
>CAYRMX010000073.1:0-7796 GCA_964425295.1 uncultured Oscillospiraceae bacterium
TTGCAATGCCACAGATGTAATAAATTTCTATACTGCCTTATCAACCCGTAGCAAAGCAATCGTCTTTTTTAATGATGTTTGCCGTTGGCAAATGAGGTTGGCTGCACCGTGGATGTTTCCCTGCGGGGATTGCAAATCTACGGAGCTTCACGGGGATATTTTCCTCTTGATTTTAGAACATTCGTTTGATATAATATAGAAAACGGATGAAAGGGGAGTGCTCCATGAATTTACCGGTCGAAATGATCTCCGTCTGCGGGGTGGACGGAACGATCACGCCGCTGCGTTTTCGCCTTGAGGACGAGGCGCACTGCCTGCAAACCGTGGCGATCACCCGCGTCGTTTCTCGAAAAACCATTCAATATGCCGGAGTTGACGCAGTGCAGTATCTCTGCAAGGCGGTTTGGGAGGGGCGGGAACGCCTGTTCGAGCTGCGCTACACCGTGCGGACGCACTGCTGGACGCTTTTTCAGACGGTCTACTGATGGAACGGGTCATTTTTCATGTGGACGTCAACAGTGCGTTCCTCTCGTGGAGCGCGGCGTACCGCGTGCGCGTGCTGGGTGAAAAGCGCGATCTGCGCGACATTCCCTCGGCGGTCGCCGGGGAGCGCAGTCAGCGGCAGGGTGTCATTCTTGCCAAAAGCCATGCGGCAAAAAAATTCGGCGTGCAGACCGGAGAGCCGATCTTTCAGGCGCAGAAAAAATGCCCCTCGCTTGTGCTCATCCCGCCGGATTATGCACTGTATGTGGAGGCGTCGCGGCATCTGACGGCGCTGCTGCGGGAGGTCTCGCCGCTCGTCGAGCAGTATTCCATCGACGAAGCGTGGGTCGACATGACTGGCACGGAGGGGCTGTACGGCTCTCCCGTTGCGGCGGCGAACATGCTGCGCAAGCGGATCTTCGACGAGCTGGGCTTCACGGTCAACATCGGCATTTCCTCGAACAAGCTGCTTGCCAAAATGGCGGGGGATTTCGAAAAACCGAATAAGGTACACACGCTGTTCCCGTGGGAGATCGCGCAAAAGCTCTGGCCGCTCCCGGTGCGCGAGTTGTTCATGCTCGGGCCTGCGACGGAGCGCAAGCTGCGTCGTCTCGGCATCGTGACGATCGGTCAGCTTGCCCACGCTGACCCGAATCTCATCCTGCAAACCCTGCACAAGCCGGGGCTGAACCTCTGGCACTCCGCGAACGGGCGGTGCAGCGACGTGTTGCTTGCGCAGCCGGAGGACAACAAGGGCTATGGCAACGCCGTGACGCTGCCTGCCGACGTGACGAATGCCGCGCAGGGCTATCGCACACTGCTTTCCCTGTGCGAAACAGTGGGGATGCGCATGCGGCGGGACAAGAAATCCGCCCGCTGCGTCGCCGTCAGCCTGCGCAGCAGCACATTCGACAACATGACACACCAATCGACCCTCCCAATCGCCACAGACAGCACCGAGGAGCTGTTCCGCGCTGCGTGCCGCGTATTTGACGAGGCGTGGGACGGCGAAACGCCCCTACGCCAGCTCGGCGTGCAGGTCAGCCGATTGGAAGAACGCGGGGCGCGCCAATATGACCTGTTTTCCATCCTCGACGCCGACGACTATGAGCGCCGTGCCAAGCTCGACAACACCGTGGACGACCTGCGCGAAAAATACGGCGAGGGGATTCTCCGCCGCGCACGCTTCGTCGGAGAGGCGGTCGTGCTTGCGGGCGGACTGAGCAAGGAGCGGCGCACGGGGATCACCAAGCCTGTTTGAAGCTTCTTGCGTTCCGCAGCGGAGTATGCTATAATATTTTTGTCACCTCCGGCATAAGGTTTTGCGGGGGTGTTCCGATGTCAAAACCGAAAAATTACGGCTGGTTCTGCCTGTTTCTCAGCGCCTGCATCGTGCTGGGCGCGGCGGCGCTCTCCCGCGCCGGGTCTGCGATCATCGATGTGCTTGCCGAAGCGCCCGACGTGCCGACCGTGGTGATCGACGCCGGTCACGGCGGGGAGGACGGCGGTGCGGTGTCCGTCACGGGCGCACACGAAAGCGATATCAATCTTGAAATTTCCCTGCGGCTGAACGATTTGCTGCACCTGTTCGGGCAGCAGACCGTCATGGTTCGCACCGACGACCGCAGCATTTACACGGAAGGGGAGACGGTCGCCCGGAAAAAGGTCTCGGACATCCGCAACCGCGTCCGTCTGGTGGAGCAGACGCCGCATGCGCTGCTTGTTAGCATTCATCAAAATCACTTTGCGGAGTCGAAGTACCGCGGCGCGCAGGTGTTTTACGCGAACACCGACGCAAGCGCCGCCCTTGCCGAGCGCCTGCAATCGCAGCTTGCCGCACAGGTCGACCCGCGCAATCACCGCGAATGCAAACGTGCAGCGGATATTTATCTGATGGAGCATGTGACCTGCACCGCCGTTTTGGTGGAGTGCGGATTTTTGTCGAATCCCGCCGAGGAAGCGCTCCTGCGCAATGCAACGTATCAGACCAAGCTCGCCGCCGCCATCGCCGGCACGATCTTTGCCAGTTTGGAGGATGCTTATGAAGTCTAAAACCGTCTTTCTCTGCACCAATTGCGGAAACGAAAGCGTCAAATGGTCGGGGCGCTGCCCGTCGTGCGGGCAGTGGAACACCCTGGAAGAATACACGCCCGCTCCGTCGATAAAATCTGCCGCACGTCCGGCGTCCCGCGCTCTTTCTGCGCAGCCGAAGCGCCTGAACGAGATTGAAACGGACGAAGCGCTTCGCTTCGGCACGGGGCTTGGCGAGCTGGATCGTGTTCTGGGCGGCGGCGCGGTGCGCGGTTCGCTGGTTCTGGTCAGCGGCGCGCCCGGCATCGGCAAATCCACGCTGCTGCTGCAAATTTGTGAACAGATCTGCCGCAAGCAGACCGTGCTCTACGTCTCCGGCGAGGAAAGCGAGAGCCAGCTCAAGCTCCGCGCGGAGCGGCTGGGCGTTCGGAGTGACGCGCTATATTTCCTCTGTGAGACCAATTTGGAGACGATTTTGAATGCCGCCGAGCAGCTCAAGCCCGATCTTCTGATCGCCGACTCGGTGCAGACGCTCTACACCGAGGACAAGCCTGCGTCGCCCGGCTCGGTCACGCAGGTCAAGGACTGCACCATGCGCCTGATGCAATATTGCAAGGGCAGCGGCGTGACCGTTTTCGTCGTCGGGCATATCAATAAGGAGGGCGCGATCGCCGGCCCGAAGGTGCTGGAGCACATGGTCGACTGCGTGCTCTATTTTGAGGGCGAAGCGCACACGTCTTACCGCCTCCTGCGCGCGGCGAAGAACCGTTTCGGTTCGACGAATGAGATCGGCGTGTTCGAAATGAATGACCGCGGACTGCGCGAAGTGCCGAATCCGTCGGAAATGCTGCTCGCCGGACGCCCGCTGGGTACGCCCGGCACCTGCGTCGCCTGCGTCATGGAGGGGACGCGCCCCGTCCTGGCGGAGGTGCAGGCGCTCGTTTCGCCGACGTCGCTGAACAACCCGCGCCGTACCAGCAACGGCTTTGATTATAACCGCGCAGCCATGCTGCTCGCGGTGCTGGAAAAACGGGGCGGTCTGCGCTTTTTCAATGCCGATGTCTACCTGAACGTCGTCGGCGGCTTGCGGCTGGATGAACCGGCGGCAGACCTTTCCGTCGCGATTGCCGCCGCTTCCGCGGCGATGGACAAGCCCGTGCCCGATACGCTCGCTGCTGTCGGCGAGGTCGGTCTGGCAGGCGAGATCCGTGCGGTCGGGCAGCTTCCGCAGCGGTTGAGCGAAATGCGCCGCCTCGGCTTCACGCAATGCGTCATCCCGCGCAGCGGAACGGCGGACATCAAAGCGCCGGACGGCTTGGAGCTTCTGCGCGTGCGCAATCTGCGCGAAGCGATTGCGGTTGCAATATAAAATACGGCGCGGCTCAATTTACGAGCAGCGCCGTATTTTTACAAATTCATCAATGCCTCCAGAAGCGATTGCGGCGTGCGGCAAAGTGTCTGCGCGCCGTGTTCGAGCAGCAGATCCTCCGAACGGAAGCCCCAGCAGACGCTCAGGCAGGGAAGTCCTGCATTCTCTGCCGTCCGAATGTCCACCTCGGAATCACCGATATAAACGGCGTCCGAGCGCTCCGCGCCAAGCTGTAAAAGTGCCCGGTCGACCATGTCCGGCGCGGGCTTGCGCAAAACGCCGGGCAGCTCGCCGACGGCGACGGGAATGAGGTCAGCAAAATAGACCTCGCGCAGAAGCTGCACCATCAGGTCTGCCTTGTTCGAAACGATTGCAAGGCGGAAGCCCGCCGTGTGCAGGGCTTCAAGCAGCGGCAAAATGCCGTCATAGGGGCGGGTCTTGTTGTGGCAGTTGGTCGCATAGTGCCGCTTCATTTCCGCGAGCACCGCGTCGACTGCGTCCGAGCCGTCTGGCAGACAGCGGATCATCAGACTGCGCAGACCGTTTCCGACAAAATTCCGAATTTCTTCGAGCGTTCTTTGCGGAAAACCAAGCGATTTCAACGCAAAATTGGTACTATCGTGCAAATCTTCCAAGGTGTCGAGCAGAGTGCCGTCCAAGTCAAATATCGCCGTTTTTCGCATGGGTTTCCTCCTGATCCAGATGGGCGAGGGGATGGGCCTCCGCCGCGATTTTCAGTTCTGTATTTTCAATATGCGTGTAAATTTCCGTCGTGTTCAGGTGCTCGTGACCGAGAACCTCCTGCACCGTTTTGATGTCGACGCCGTTGGAGATCATCAGCGTCGCCGCCGTGTGGCGCAGCTTGTGCGCGGAAAACTGGTTCGGGTCAAGCCCGGCGGCAAGCATGTGCTTTTTCACCAGCCGATGCACCGCCGTCACGCTCATGCGGTTGTTGTCCCGCGAGCCGAAGAGCGCCCGATTGTCCGTGAGCACTTTTTTGTTGCGTTCAACGAGGTAATTGTCGATTGCTTGCTTGCAGGCAGAGCCGAAATAGACGATGCGTTCCTTGTTTCCTTTGCCTGTTATACGAATTCTGTCTTCATAAACGTCGGATAAATTCAGCCCCACCAGCTCCGAACGGCGAATGCCGCAGTTGAGAAAGAGCATGAGGATCGCATAATCGCGCTTGGCATTCACGCCCTCGACAGAGGAGAGGAGACGGCGCGATTCCTCGAGGGTCAGGTATTTGGGGAGGGATTTGCGGATTTTGGGGTACTCGATCTCTTTGACAGGGTTGTCGGTGAGCTGCTTCGTCCGCACGGTCAGGTATTTGTAGAACGATTTGATCGCAGAGAGCTTGCGCGCCCGCGCCGCAGCGCCGATGCCGCTTTCGTCATAGTCGTTTTGGCGATCGTTGGCAAGATAGGAAAGAAAATCAAAGATATCAGTAATCGTTATTGTTTTTATAAATTCCAAATCGATATCCTTAATGGAAATCGTTTCCAGATCGGTCGTATAGGGCATTTCGTTCCTGATGAGCTTCATGAAGCGCAGGAACATCCGCAGATCGAGGTAGTATTCCGAGATTGTCCGCTGCGACTGTCCCTTGATCGTCTCGTGGTAAGACAAAAACTCCCGCAAAACCTGCGGCGCATCCGATGGCATCAGCATAGATCATCTCAGTCCTTTCCGTGAAATGTCAGCGTATAACCGTCAAAGGTCAGAATAAGCGTTGTATTTGCTCGTACCGTCGTTTCCGTTGAGCGTAACGGCGTAAATTGTCGATTGGGAGTCGCTAGCGGCAGCACTCGGTGCACAGGCAGTGATCGCGCCGTTATTTTCAATCGATCGAACCGTCGCGATGTTCCATAAATGTTTGTCAATGAGATTGTCCGATTGAGCGCGCGCCGCCAAACCGAGTAGCATCGCAACAGCAAATAAGACAGCGATCATTTTTTGAGTCATAGAAGCGTTCCTTTCATGCAGTGCGTCGGGGGTTGCGGCGTCTGGGCGCCTAACTGCTTACATTTTATCATATCTCCACTGCGAACGCAACAAAATTTTTATTTTGTTGCGTTCGTGAAACTTTTCGGAACGAGCAAGTGAGACAGCGCATTTCCCCCACCTGCGGATCGAGCAAGCGAAGTGTCCGCATCCGCAAAGCGGTAAAACTGCCAAATGCTGCGCCGTCGACGCCCCAGCATTTTAATCGTCGGCGCAGCCGACACCGCAACGATTCACCCTTCGCCATTCAATATTCACATGCCTCCGCAGGTGCCCGAAACCTGCCAAATTGCCACAGCAATCGATGAACCGTTGAACGACAGAGCTGTGTTCCTACAGATCGACATCGTACCACGGTTTTATAGTCTTTTAGAAAGGCACGGCTACCTTTTTTCATGATGATATGCCCCTTGGCTTCCAACAGCGCTCTTTGTGTCTCGACGCCGCCCGGATATTTCGGGTTCAGCTCACCGTTCACTTTCGGCGTTCGCCAATACGGTGTTTCGTCCGTTCCCCGTTGGTCATCCGTTCGCCGCCGTAGCGCTCGATCGTTTTCGGGACGGTGACGCTCCGGACTTTCGGCATATCTTTGGCATTGCGGAGCATTTGGTTAAAATCCTTTGCCATGCGCTCCCCTCACGGCGCATACGGAAATACGTCCATATAGCGCAGCTTGAAGCGGTTGAGCGCATAAAGCCGGTCAATGCGCGCCTTTGCCTGCGGTTCGGGGTCAACGCCATCGCGGATGTAGGCGTCGAGCGCGGCATAGGTAAAGCCGAGTTTTTCCTCGTCGGTCTGACCGCTGATGCCGTCGATTGGGACTTTTTCGATCAGAACTTCCGGCAAGCCCACTTCCCTGCCGATCGCCTTGACCTCGCGCACGCACAGCATCGACAACGGGCTGAAATCGCCGGCGTTGTCGCCGTAGCGCGTGGAATAGCCGACCCAGTCCTCGGAAAGATTGCAGGTATTCGCGACGCGTCCGTTGCAGCTCTGCGCAACGGCATAGAGCGTCGCCATGCGCACGCGCGGGCCGAGGTTGATGGTCGTGTCCCTGCTGACTTCGCCGAGCTGGGCGCGGATTTCGTTCAGCAGACCGTCGTAGCCCGCCTGAATATTCACCGTAATGTGACGAATTCCGAGGTGCTCCACCAGAAGCTGCGACATATCGATGTCCGCCTGTTCACCGTTCGGCATCAGGACGCCGATCACGCGCTCTTTTCCCAGTGCCTCAACGCACAGCGCGGCGACCACAGAGCTGTCCTTGCCGCCCGAAATGCCGACGATGGCGTTGCAGCCCTTTCCGTTGATCTCGAACCAGTCCCGAATCCAAGTGACGATCTCACGCGTCACCTTTTTTGCGTCAAACTGCATGCAAAGCAGCCCCTTTCGTTTTCAAAAAATCAAGGACATTATAGCATATTCCTGTCGATTTTTCTACACGCCCTCTTTACATTTTACGAAAAAAAAGGTAAAATGTACAGTGTTTCAAAAAATACGGTCGACATGTTCGGCGGATATAGGTGGTACATACTATGAAAAACGAGAATCTGAAGGTTCGCAGAATCGGCGTCCTGACCAGCGGCGGTGACGCGCCGGGCATGAACGCGGCGGTACGCTCGGTCGTCAGAACCGCAATCTTCCGCGGCATCGAGGTCATCGGCATTCGCCGTGGCTGGAATGGGCTCATCAACGGCGATATCATCAAACTGGATGAAAAAAGCGTCGCGCACATCATCAACCGCGGCGGCACGATTCTTTATACCGCCCGCAGCGACGAATTCCGCACGCCGGAGGGACAGCAAAAGGCGGTGAACACCTGCAAGCTGCTGGGGCTGGACGGCATTGTCGCCATCGGCGGCGACGGCACGTTCCGCGGCGCACTGGCGCTCTCCAAGCACGGCATTTC